>CAZHOY010000114.1:0-5645 GCA_964534695.1 uncultured Actinomycetota bacterium
ACCGAGCTCCAGATGAATGCTTCCCCTAAGACTTTTTTGACTCTTGGGTAAAGCTTTGCCCCGTAATTAAATCCCACAATAGGAGAAAAACCCTGGCTTATTCCTAAAATAGGCATAAAAATCAGATCAATAATCCTGATTCCGATTCCCGTTATAACAATATAAGTATCCCCGCCATACTGGCGCACAATCTTGATAAATAGTAAAAACATTACACTACCGATAATTTCCATCAAAAATGAGGGGGTTCCAAGACTTAAGATTTCACGGGAAATAGATTTGTTTATTTTAAACATATTAAGCTTAATCTTAAATATGCTCTTGCTGGACATAAAAAAGACTACAAAATAAATAGTGCTGATTATATGGCTTATAACTGTGGCAATTGCCGCACCCTTAACTCCCCATCCAAATACCATTACGAAGAAATAATCGAGAATTATATTTGAAACCGCTCCTATAATCATTTCATACATGGATGCTCTGGGCTTGCCTTCTGCCCTGATCAAACTGGAGCCGTTAACGGAGAAAGATAAAAACAAAAACCCAAAAAGCATAATCTCAAGATAATCCCTGGCATATGGCAAAACTTCACTTGAGGCGCCTAAAAACATAAGTATCCTGTCACTAAAAAGATAAATGGGTACAATTGTTATAATATTGAAAATTGTATTCAATATAAAACTGTCCCCACCGGTAATTACTGCTTTTTCTTTATCCCCTTTGCCCAGCTAACGAGATACCACAGAAGCAGCACCAACTCCCGTAAGAAGACCTATGGCTATTATAAAAATAATAACAGGCAGAGTTATGGTAAGACCGGCAATGGCATTTGGACCTATCACGTTACCCACAAAAAGGGTATCAATAAAATTATAAAGCGCTATTATCACCATCCCGGTTACGGTGGGGATAGAAAATTTAAATAATAGTACCCTTAAATTTTCACTTAAGATTTGTTTCTTCTGTTTTTCCATTACTTTCACCGGTTTCCAAAAAGGAATTTATATATAAGAATAAATTTACCTGATTAAACTCAATCAGAAGTGTTTAAAAAAATAATTTATGTCTAACCTCAAATTGCGGCACACGAAATATTTATTATATTAAAGGAAAGGTAATTGTCAAGAAATTTCTATCTCCGGGATCTGGTTTTGTTCGTATTGCTGCCGCTACTACTCTCTTGAGGTTATATTCTCTCTTTCTCAGTCCTTATCATCCTGTTAAACAATCTCAGTTCCCATAAAACAAATACTACCGTTACCAGAAAGGAAAGAAAATCTGAGACCGGCCATGAAAGCATTACTCCATTCAGTCCGAAGAAAAGAGGAAGAATAAAAATAGCAGGGATTAAGAAAATGACCTGCCTGGACAGATTAATCACCAGGGCAGGTAACGGCTTGCCAATAGCCTGAAACATGATTCCACCAATTATTAAAAAACCAAGTATGGGTAGAAAAACCACAATTATTCTCATGGGTAAAATTCCCATACTTATCAGCTCCGGATCATTGCTGAATATATCAAGCAGATATTGAGGGAAAAACATAGTAGCTATAAACCCCACAGATGCGATTACTGTTGTCCAGAGTATGGCTTCACCCATAATTCTTTTAACCCTAGTATATAATTTTGCCCCGTAATTAAAGCTGGCAATAGTAGAGAATCCGTAACTGATTCCCAGAATGGGCATAACAGTCATATCAACTATTCTGATAATAATTCCTGCAATAGCTATATAGATATCATTTCCATAGTATAGAATGGCCCGATTGTATATCAGGAAAATTATACTATCAATTATGGCCATAAAAAACGAAGGCAGTCCAATAAAAAGAATATTTTTCATCACGGCCTTATCAAGTTTGAACATCTCTACTCTTGGCTTGAACACACTCTTTCCATGAAAGGAATAAAGGATAATATAGACTGAACTTAAAAACTGGCTGATAATAGTGGCCAGGGCCACACCCCTTACTCCCATTTTAAATACAAATATGAAAATGGGATCTAGAATTATATTCAATACTGCGCCTACAACCATGGGGTAAATAGCTGCTCTGGGTCTACCCTCTGCCCTGATTATATGATTGGACGCCAGCGAAAAAGAAAAAAATATGAATCCGAATAAAATAATCGACAGGTAATCGCGGGCGTAGGGCAGCACATCAGGAGATGCTCCAAAAAAAATAAGAATCTTATCCACAAAAATAAAAGCAATAATCATGAGTACTGTATTTATCAGGATATTTAAAATAAATGCATTTCCTGCTGCCTTTACCGCAAGTTCATGATTACTCCTTCCCAGAGCCCGGGATATTATGGATGCTGCACCAACTCCTATCATTAAACCTATGGCCAGCATGATAATCTGTACCGGACAGACTATAGTAAGCGCCGCAATAGCCAGTGACCCCACACCGTTGCCTACAAAGATGGTATCGATGAAATTATAGAGAGCACTTATAACCATACCAATAACGCCGGGAAGTGAAAATTTAAAAAGAAGCATTCTCAGGTTACCGTTTAAAATTTGTTTTCTCTGCGATTCCATAGTTTCAAAAAAAGTTACAAACAGGATAACTGCTATTCAATATTTTAAACAAATACAGTTAGCAGCAATATAAATTTAATATTTATATAATATAATTATAAATTCCTATTTACAATCATTTTTTGCACATTAATATTAAACTTAGCTGTAACTGATTTATTTTCAAATGAGGTTGTGTATTTAACTACTTTAAGAAAGTCAATTTAAAATTAATTTATACCCACGGATATATTTCTGCCCTACAGGATATTAATGGTATTTATAGAGAAGTTAACGACAGCATGATTAAAATTTGCTTACAAAATCATCTTTTAATTTGTAGCCGCAATAGGGACAGAGATTAAAGTCCTGTTTTATTTTTTTACTGCATTCGGGACACTCGTCCTTCGGCTTTAATTTCTTAACTTCTTTTACATCAGAAAGTTTCCCAATTCCCAGTTCCGATTCTTTTAAGTTAAACGAGCTTTTCAATTTACTCAGAATAACCAAGCTTTCGTGCTTTAATCCTCCACCTTCACTGGAAAATTTTTGGTATACTCTTTTAAAAAGATCCTTAATATCCGAGTCCTCAAACTTTTCCAGAACTTTTATTTCACTATCCAAAAGTTCTTTATAAATCATTATATTATCTTCGATACTATCAAACTGCTTATCTAATTTCTCATCACATTCCTTGCAATACGGTGCGCACGATTTATCCTTCAAGACCTTTCCGCATTCTTCACACCTTTCAATTTCCTCCACTTTTACTCTCCTTTTTATTGCTAAATCCGCTGTTTTAAAAAATAGAACTTTTTATATCTGGCAATATTACCATAAAATATATAAAATAAAAGAGCATTTATGGCAAGATTTATTCTCGCAGCAGCTGTCCCACATATCTGGCTGCAGCCAGCGAAGCCGTAAGAGCTGGTGAATCCATACCAACCAGGTTTACAGCATTGGGATATTCCGGATCTCTTTCAATTACAAAATCATAATGATCTTTCAATTTAGCCCTGATGCCGGTCTGGTGGAGGCTTATATCTTCCAGTTTCAGACCGGGAAAAAATGGTATTACCATATCCAGATAATATTTTTCTCCTCTTTTCTGTCTGTAATCCTCTCTGTTTTCGGGTTCCGAATAAGCCGGGCCGACAATTACCGTATCTCCTATTTTAAATTCATTTCCTTTCATGTCAAAGGTCGGGCTTAAATGAACTCCTGTGGACTTATGTACCTTTCCCAACCTTAATTGCTTTTGAAATTCATTAAAACTAACTCTTAATTTTTCCCCACCGGGAAGATAGCCAAAAGGCACCGGATAGATATTCATACCGTTCATATAAATATCTTCTCTTCTTTTTTTATAAAATTTAGCCCATTCACCCCTCACCGTATCCATACTGTAGGGACTTTTCGGGTTTATCATTCGGGCAATATCATCAGAGTACAGGCCGGCAGCATTAATAAGTATCTCAGTTTCGAATGTTTCAATTCCCGTATCCGATTTTATTTTTACCTCAAAACCTTCATTCCGGGATTTAATCTCCACCGCTTCATTACCGGTAAGAAACATGGTGCCGTGAGACTCGGCAAGCCTGTAGAGCTTATCCACCAGGGCAGTTGATTCTATAATTCCCGTAGTTGGTACATACATAGCAGAAAGGGCTCTGGCATTAGGCTCATAACGGGCCACCTTTTGTCCATCAATCATTTCAACTCCTGGAATCTGATTTTCCAGAGCAGTTCTGTAAACATCCTCAAGATATTCCTCTTCCAGCCTATCAGTGGCCACTACAAGCTTTCCTGTCTTTTTATAAGGAACATTATACCGGGCACAGAAACTATAAAGCATTTCATTTCCTTCTACACATAGCTTAGCTTTAAGAGGGCCTGCCCTGCGGTTATAATATATTCCTGAATGGATAACTCCTGAATTTCTTGAAGACTGATTTTCACCTTTAATCTGCCTGTTTCTCTCAATTACCACCATACTCTGGCCGGAATTTTTGGAGAGTTCATAGGCTACCGCGCAGCCTATAACCCCTCCTCCAATTATGGTGATTTGAACTTTTTCAGTCATAGTATTTTACAAAGACCAAATTTGAATCAATTTCCTGCCTATTATGATTTTAACACCTTGTAGACCAACAGCAGATAGTTTCTATCGATGATTTTGTTTCGCAGCAGTTTAAGCTTAAGCCCGGAGGGCAGATCCAGGTTCCTGAACAGTCCTGTACCCTTTCTTCCTACCAGTACCGGTGAGATTATAATGCTTATTTCAGTAACCAGACCTTGCTTGATCAATATGCTATTAAGTATTCCACCGCTGTCGGTCAGTATTTTTTTCGAATTATACTTTTCTGCCAGGATTTCCAGTATCTTCCGGTAATCAATATATTCTTTTCCGGATACGATATAATCATATTCCCTTTGTTTTAAATATTTTAAATAGGATAATGGGGTTTTTTCGGTCACCAGTATTATTACATCTTTGCAGTAATCAAATCCTCTGAACATATGAAGAAAGCTTTCAAGAATTCCATGGCTATCCGGTATTACCCAGTAAGGTCTGCTGTCACCCTTTATAATTTTCGGCTTCTTAAAATCAGCTTTTTTCTCCAGTGAAATTTTTTTTATTCCGCTTCTGGCTGTTACCGAACCAACCAGGATTATATCCGGTTTATATCCAATGGCAATCTTGTAATAGGTTCCCATATCAAAATCGAATCCTTTGATTGAACCATCCAGGCTTATCTGGTTGTGAATTATTACTTCAGGCAGCATGCTATTATAACTTCTCCCGGTTCAAGTAAAACAACTTATTTAAATGATATATTTTATTTTATTGGTTAGATGGACTTGATACAAGTAAAATTTTATATAACAATCTGCATACTAAAAGAACTACATTGCCCCTAACGGTTTATTTAATACCACTGAAATCTATATATTTATTTTTATGCATGGCCATAGCTCTATTGTTAGATTCAAATTCTTACCACATCATCTTTGGATTGAGGAACAATTATATTGCCAATTTTGGATTTGCTAATTAAAGCATTTAAATCCTGTGAATCTACAGTCCAATCACAATTCAATAAGTGGC
>CAZHOY010000115.1:0-5631 GCA_964534695.1 uncultured Actinomycetota bacterium
TAACGAGTACGGGACCTGGTCAAATCCGCTTTCACTTCAGATGAAAGAGCTGGGTGATTATGAGGCAAATAGGGGTGATAATATAGGTGCTCTTTTACATCATCTGGGAAGCTTGAAATCCGGTGAAGTAAAGAGCTTTATTACCCAGCTGGGTCAGGAACAAAGTTTTGAAAAAGCCCGGGCCGGTATTGAAAAATATAGGAGCTCTGAAGCTGTAAAGAAGGCATTTGATGAAATAAGTGATTTCTGGAGTGAGTTTTTATCCATAATGCAGGTGGAAACGCCTGATCCTAACATAAACAGCATGCTTAATATCCATAATCCCAGACAGAATTTTATTACTAAAAATTGGTCCCGCTATCTTTCATATTACCAACTGGGAATAGGTCTCCGCGGTATAGGTTTGCGTGACAGTTCACAAGATCTAATGGGAGTACTCGACCGTATGCCGGAAGAATCAAAAGAACTGCTGATACATCTTATGATGATGCAGAGAAAAAACGGCAGTGCTATGCATAGTTTTAATCCGTTGACAATGGAAGGATCAAAAGGCGAGACAGCTGACTGGCCTGATCGGCCCCAGTACTATGGAGATGATCATCTCTGGATCGTGCTGGCCGTAACTGCATATTTGAAGGAGACAGGGGATATGGGATTTTTAAAGGAAGTAATCCCATATTATAAGGTGGACAAAGAAGGACAACCTCAGGAGAGCGTAACTGTCCTGGATCATATAAAGAAGGCTTTGGATTTTACAAAGAATGATAAAGGCCGGCATGGCCTTCCTCATCTTGGTTTTGCTGATTGGAATGATTCGGTCAACCTCAGGACCGGTGCGGAGTCATTGTTCAACACCCATCTTTATGGAAAATGTCTTTTAGAGATGATCGAACTATATAATTATCTGGGGGACACAGCTGGGGCTAAATTGTGTCAGGATGAATATAACGAGCTGAAGGAAAGATTTAATCAGACAAGCTGGGATGGAGAGTGGTACATCCGTTATTTTGACTCTGATGGTACACCGCTGGGTTCTTATAAAAATGAGTATGGTAAAATATATATTAATGCCCAGTCGTGGTCTTTGATCTCAGGCATGGCTCTACCCGGTAGGGCTGAAAAAGCAATGGAATCCCTTAATAAACATTTGAATACATCAAAGGGGATAAAACTAAGCTGGCCTGGTTTTAATGGGTATGACCGTGACAAGGGCGGTATTACCACTTATCCGCCTGGAGCAAAGGAAAACAGCGGAATCTTCCTGCATACCAATCCATGGGCAGTTATTGCTGAAACCATGTTAGGTAATGGCGAACGAGCCTATAAGTATTATAACCAGATAAATCCAGCTGCTAAGAATAATATTATAGATGAGTATGAATGTGAGCCGTATGTTTATGCTCAAAATATCTTGAGCGATGAGCATCCTCAGTTCGGTCTTGGTAGAAACAGCTGGCTTACCGGGACAGCGTCGTGGATGTATCAGGCCGGCATTAAATTTATACTTGGTATTAGACCGTGCTATGATGGTCTGGAAATCGATCCGTGTATTCCTAAAAAATGGGATGGTTTTAAAGTCGTTCGAAAGTATAAAAACGCTGTCTATAACATTGAGGTAAAAAATACAAAGCATATCAGTAAGGGAATATCACAGCTTAAAGTGGACGGCAGGGAAATAAAAGGTAATATAGTTCCTGTTTTTAAGGATAATAAAACTCATCATATAGAAGTTTTAATGGGGTAGTCCATTTATAAGTAATAATTGTTCTGGTAGGATTTTTTATTCAGCTGTGACTTGACCTTATACTATTTTATAGTCCTGGTCTTTATCAGGTCCTTATACCAGAATGCACTGTCTTTTAGTATCCTCTCCTGTGATTCATAATCCGTAAAAACAATCCCAAATCTTTTGGAGTAACCATACTGCCACTCAAAATTATCCATTAAGGACCATATAAAATATCCTCTGATATCTGCTCCTTTTTGGTTTAGTTCGGCAACTTTTATTAAATGATCCCTAAGATAATCTATACGCTTATTATCATGCACTTTTCCATCTTTAGATATCTTATCATTAAATGCAGCACCGTTTTCAGTGATGTAAATCGGTATTTTAGTATAATCCTTCCTGACAATAGATATAACATCATACAGCGATTCCGGTATTATCTCCCAGTTCATTTCGGTCTTCGTAAGGTTTCCGTCGGTTTTTTTGAATTTCAACTCTGAATCCTGTGAAAATTTGATCAATTCACGCGTATAATAATTTATTCCCAGAAAATCATTTTCAATTGATATTTTTTGCATATCACCGTCTTTTATGAAATTGAAGTCGCCTATAAGGCTCTTATATATTTTTTTCATATCTTCAGGGTATGAAGCTTTAAAAAGGGGGTCTAGGAACCATCTAAAATCGTAACCGCTGGATATAAAAGCTGCCTTGATATCTTCTTCGGAATCGGAAGCAGGATATGACGGATTCAGATTAAGTGCTATTCCGATTCCATTGCTTTTTAAATCAAACTTTTTAAATGCTTCTACTACTGTGCCGTGTGAGAGTAAAACATGGTGTGCAACTGTTAGGGCTTCTTTTAAGTTTTTGCGTCCGGGTGCAAGAAAACCCTCATAATAACTATACATAGATGAGCATAACGGTTCATTATGGGTTATCCATAAAAAAACGGTATCATTAAGCTCTTCGAATATTCTTACAGCATATTCATTAAACCATTTGACCGAATCTCTGTTCAGCCATCCACCGGCATTGTAAGCCCATATTGGTAGATCCCAGTGATAGAGTGTAGCAACCGGTTTTATATCTTTCTTGTTTAATTCATATACCAGCTTTTTATAAAATCCCATTCCTTCTGGATTATAACTGCCTTTTTCTGGAAAAATCCTCGGCCATGAAATTGAAAACCTGTATGCATCTGTGCCGATCTCTTTCATCATCTCTACATCTTCTTTATATCTATGATAATGATCGCATGCAATATCACTGGTATGTCCTTTATATATTTTTCCGGGAATTTTACAGAATTCATCCCAGATGGACGGGCTCCTGTTGTCTTCGGCTGTAGCTCCCTCTATCTGATATGATGACGTAGAAGTACCGAATATAAAATCTTCTTTAAATTTTTTTACTTTTTTACCTTTCAACTGCCTAAAACTACATTGACATTTACTTCTTTATCTTCCTTTTTATAGGGGATTAGATTTCCTTCTATTAATTCACCATTTACAGTTAAACTCTTTACTCCTCTGCTTGCTCCATCAGGATTCTGTACTGTAATGCAATATTTTACTCCTCTGAAGAAACGAACGATATGATATTCTTTCCAATCCATGGGGATACAGGGGTCGATTCTCAGGCCCATGTAATCGGGTTTGATTCCTAAAATTGCCTGTGAAATATTTATAAAAGTCCAGGCTGCTGTCCCTGTAAGCCAGGAATTTTTTGCCTCGCCGTGAGTGGGAGCATCCTTACCGGCGATCATCTGGGTATAACAGTATGGTTCACAGCGATATATATCTATGTTTTCGTCTTTTGTGCTGGGGCAGGTACGCAGGTAATAATCAAAAGCTTTATCGCCATTTCCTAAAATAGTCTCAGCTATGGATATCCATGAATTGTTATGGCAGAATATTCCAGCATTTTCTTTATATCCAGGTGGATAGGAAGAGATTTCTCCCAGATTCAAATAATATCTTGTATATGCAGGTTGGAGAAGGACTATACCATAAGGAGTTGAAAGATATTTCTCCACACTATCCAGAGCTTTCCTTGCCCGGCCGTCTTCTAGGCCGATACCGCTCATGATGCACAGTCCCTGAGGTTCAATGAATATTTTTCCTTCCTTACATTCCTTAGAACCTACTTTTTCCCCATAGTAATCGTAAGCCCTCAGGAACCATTCTCCGTCCCATCCGGATGTTTCAACAGCCTTCTTAATAAACTCGTATCCCTTTTTAATAATATTGGTTTTTCTATCATCCTTAATTTGATTTAAAAGCATCATCATTTCACTGCAGGCATATAGAAACAGACCGGCAATCATAACTGACTCTGCCACACTTCCGGGTCTATCCCCGTATGTCTGAAAACTTTCTCCGGGATGACTGGAAAAACAGTTCAGGTTCAGGCAATCATTCCAATCGGCATGGCCTATAAGGGGCAGGTTATGAGGTCCCAAGTTTCTAAGAGTGTAATCTATGGACAGGTAAAGATGGTCAAGAACTGTAGCTTTGCTTTCAGGTATATCTGAATAACTTACTACTTCGTCTAAGATAGAGAAGTCCCCGGTTTCTTTTATATAGGTACAGGTTGAAACTGCAAGCCATAACGGATCATCATTAAAGCCCCCGCCTATATCTTTGTTGCCTTTCTTGGTAAGCGGCTGATACTGATGGTAGCAGCTTCCGTCGGAAAGCTGAACTGCAGTAATTTCTATGATTCTCTGTCGTGCACGCTCAGGGATCATATGAACGAAACCAAGTAAATCCTGATTGGAATCCCGGAAACCCATTCCACGCCCGATACCTGATTCGAATAAAGAGGCAGAACGAGATATATTAAAAGTTACCATACACTGATACTGGTTCCAGATATTGACCATGTGTTCTATATGTTCATTGTCTACTTTTACATTATACCGGCCAAGCAGTTCAGTCCAATACACTTTCAGTTTACTAAATGCTTTCTCTATGTTTTCAGTACTTTTATAGGCTTTCATTTTGGTCCATAAAGATTTTTTATTGATAATACCGGGAGATGAGAATTTTTCATTCTCTTTATTTTCCATATATCCTAATATGAAGTGCAGCTTTTTATTCTGACCGGGCTTTAAAGCAATATTTAGCTGGTGGACTCCGACTGGGGCCCAGCCGTTTGCTATAGAGTTAGTACATTTCCCGTCTGCAACTGCCCTTGGATTTTCAAATCCATTATAGATACCAATAAAATCATCACGGCTGGTATCAAATCCATCTATTTTCTGACTACAGGTAAAATATGCGTAATGATTTCTCCTCTCCCGGTATTCAGTCTTATGAAAAATAGTATTATTTTCTACTTCTACCTCACCGGTATTAAAATTTCGCTGAAAGTTAGTCATATCATCCATTGCATCCCAGAGACAAAATTCAACAAATGAGAAAAGACTTATTACCTTCTCCTGCTCTGTATGGTTGATCAGCTCTATGTACCATATTTCCATGTTTTCCCCAAGAGGTACAAAATAAGTGACCTCTGCTTCAATGCCGTTTTTACGGCCGTTGATGACTGTGTAACCAAGGCCATGATGGCAGGAGTATTCATCCAATGATGTCCTGCACGGCTTCCAGCCTGGGTTCCAAATGGTACTGCCGTCCTTAATATATAAATACCGGCCGCCCATATCAATAGGGACATTATTATATCGGTAACGGGTTATGCGGAGCAGTCTGGCATCCAGATAAAAGCTATAACCACCAGCAGTGTTGGATATGATACCAAAGTATTTCTCACAGCCTAAATAGTTGATCCATGGTAAAGGTGTATCCGGCCGGGTAATAATATATTCCTTTTTTTCATCATTAAAATGTCCGTATGGGTTCATAATTATCTCCTTTGGTGAAAAACTTGACTATTTT
>CAZHOY010000116.1:0-5631 GCA_964534695.1 uncultured Actinomycetota bacterium
TAAAAATAATTCCTGTAAAGTTTATTCCTAGTTAAACAGGTTGGTGTTTAGTTTTTGGGGTTCATATCAAATTCGAACTATGGAACTTTGTTTAACTTTACAGTAATATATTAATAATCGAAAGGATGATATCATAAAAGCATTTAAATATTTGTTCGTGTTTCTACTTATACTTATTCTCTTAGTGGCCTGTAAAAAAGAGGAAGAAGTTATTACGGAAGAGACCGATATAGAAGAGATTGCTATTGAAGAGGATATTCCCTCACTTAAAGAAGTCTTTAAGGATGATTTTTATATAGGTGCAGCAATAGAACCTTACCAATTGGATATACCCGCCCACAGGCAGTTATTAGAGAAGCATTTCTCCAGTATTACAGCAGAAAATGCTATGAAACCTGAGCTCATCCAGCCTGTAGAAGAACTCTTTGATTTCAATGATGCCGATAAAATTGCCGATTTTGCTAGAGATAACGGGATTGCTCTTCGCGGTCACATACTTATCTGGCATAATCAGATACCCGATTGGTTTTTCTTAGAAGATGGTGAGCAGGTTTCTAAAGAAAAACTACGAGAGCGCATGAAAACTCACATTACTGAAGTAATGCAGCGATACAAGGGGCAGATTTATGCCTGGGATGTGGTAAATGAACCAATAGACCCTGATGTACCAGATGGATTCCGAAGAAATAAATGGTTTGAGATACTGGGTGAAGAATATATAGAGCTTGCATTCCGCTATGCAAGAGAAGCAGATCCGGAAGCAAAACTCTTTTTAAATGAGTATGACACTACAAACGCCAATAAACGTAAAGCAATCATAGACCTGGTCAAAAAACTTCAATCCAAAGGTGTACCTATAGATGGTATTGGTATGCAGATGCATATTTCACTTGAAAAACCCACACTTGATGATTTTGAAAAAACACTAAAGGAGTTTTCCGAACTGGGATTAGAAATTCATATCACTGAATTGGATATCACCGTATATGAAGACAGAACACAGTCGTTTTCAACTATTAGTGACGAGCTTTTGAATGAACAGGGACATCGCGTAAAAGATTTGTTTGCCATCATTGATAAATATAAGGAACATATAACCAGCATAACTTTCTGGGGTTTGACAGATGAGCACACCTGGCTCAGGTGGTATTTTGTAGAACGGAATGACTGGCCTCTACCCTTTGATGAAGAACAAAAAGCAAAACCTTTTTACTGGGGAATGGTTGACCCCGAAAAATTAGCTCCCGGAATAAACAAAGCAGAAGCAATTCAGGGTACCGCTGATATTGACGGAGAAGAGGATGAAATCTGGCATTTTGCCAAATCTTTTTCTAATTTGCCCGTATCAGAAGGCCTTAATCTGGAAGCAAAGGCGCTCTGGGATAAAGAGTATTTATATATCTTGCTTAAAGTAAACGATAAGAATCCCGGACAGGACGATGCTGTTCTACTTTTTATTGATGAGAAAAATGAAAAGTTAGATTCCCTTGATGAAAATGATAGGATAATGAAATTTAGTCTTAACTCTGACTGGAAAGATACTAAAGATTCCGCTTTCAATAAAACAGCAAGCGGATATATTTTTGAAACCCGCGTTCCTTTTGAGTATATAGAAGGCAGTGAAGACACTTCAATAGGATTGGATATCCAGGTGAAAAACGGAGAGAAGGTTTCTGTCAAATGGAATGACAAGTATAACATTGCAAGCCAGTTACCCAAATACTGGGGTACGCTTAATTTCGTAGCAGCTCCCAGTGGGGTAATAGCATATTACGGGACAGCTGAAATAGATGGTATCAGGGATGAAAAATATAATATGGGTAACCCTCTGGCTGTAGAGAAATTTATCCAAGGTATAGAAGACGAAGAAAATGTATTCCAGGGTGCAACTGCAAAAGCCTGGGTATTATGGGATAAAAATGCACTCTATGTATATATGGAAGTAAATGACCCTGTATTAAGTACTACCAGTGATATTGTTTACATGCAGGACAGTATTGAGGTTTTTATAGATGAGAACAACAACAAAACAACTTCCTATGAACAGGATGACGGTCAATTCAGAGTTAACTTTAAAAATGAACAGTCTTTTGGTTCTACCGGCAGTGTAGATGGTTTTAAAAGTGCAACTCAAATCACCGAGGACGGATATGCAGTTGAAGTAAAAATTCCATATAGAAGCCTGGCACCACAGGATGGTACGATTATCGGCTTTGACCTTCAGGTAAATGATGACCAAGGAAGTGGAGCAAGAGACAGTATTGCGAAATGGAACGACCCTATTAACGATTCGTGGCAATCTACTGCAGGATTTGGAGTTTTAATCTTTAGAAAATAAAAAATATTTATTTATATATAAAAATCTTTTAATCTCCGGGTTTACCTTTTTGCGGATATCTTATAATCTTTCTTAACAACTGTTGATACTCTCTCATTAAAATTTTAGGTAACTATACCCTTGACGTAGATATACCACGCGCCATATTATATAAAGACTATTTTAAAACATATTTTAAAGGAACTTGACAAATGTATCTGAATAATTGTAGAATTTTAATGACGTGACAAGCTGGCAATTTAGAAAACAATCCATCTAATTGGGTTGTTTTCTTTTTATGGGGCGTAACCGTGGTGGAGCAGATAGGATTCGAACCCACGATTCCGACGTGACAAGCCGGCGGTTTCCCACTAACCTACTGCCCCATAAACAACTTGTCACCAAATTTCTACTTTGATTTTATTATATTAGAAATGAAAAATCAATAAAAAAACGAACAAATATTCGGTATAAAATTTATTTAGAAAAGTAAAATTATAACCATTTTGCCGTAGAGCCCAAAAGACCCAATTTTCTTCTTATCTCGGGATATATTTTTTCGAATTTATCAAGAATATTAGATAGAAGTAGCATAAGTTTTGTTTGGTTTTTATTATAAAACTGTTTAAATTCATTTAGTTCTTTGTAGCTTTTAAATTTCTTTTCCGTAGTTAATTTATCAGCTAATTCCACTACTGAATTACACCAATTAGCAATTCTCTTATTTGTAATTGGTTGAACATTTTGATTATTGAAAGAATTTTTGAATTCTTCATATTCTTTGTCAATTAATAGTAGTTGGTTAGCATAATTTTTATTTATGTTATTCATAATATTCCTTTCGTTCTTTGATAATTTAATATAAATTTATTGGGTAGTAGTCCTATCGCCACATAGCTTGCTACCCTCCCTCACCATACTTTGCACCGTTTAGCGTCGCGGACAAAATCTCCGTAAGTACCCATTACAGAGTTCCGAAAAGGCATACTTCATTCTATAGCTATTCTTTATTTTTACCTCACTTGAGTTGTATGGTACTCTAATACCCTTTTGCACGGTGGTCAATTACCGTAAGAAACACTTCTTTAGGTCTATATATTCCTTATCAATAATTAACTGGTGCACGTGGAGGTAGTGCAAAAATTGCATCGCACCACTCCCTTCTTTTTGGATTTTTCAGGACACTTATTAATATTATAACAAATTTGTAAGACTTATTTAATATATTTATAGGTAATATCTTATAAATATATAGAATAACTATTATAAATATTATGTTAAAATATCAGTGTGAAAGCTAAAAGAAAAATGAAAAATAAAGATATCCCGGAAGATTATACTAAAGATAAATTTTTCAAAGATTTAGATAAAGTATGCAAGACCGTTAAGTTCGGGAAGTCTTTGAAACGCAAGACATCATCTGGTAAAACATAGGATTTATTTCTTCTCTGTTATTGTATCTAAACACATATTCGTTAATATATTTCTGCAAGTGCTTTTTAGATACTGAATGGTAAACGCCATTTATACCACGTTTAAAGAGAGACCAGAAGCCTTCAATACTGTTGATATGGACATCATTTATTACATATGTCCTATCAAGGTGTCTAATAAATTCGTGGTTGTATCCCAGCCTTGATAGTTTCTGGTAAGACGGGAATTCATCAGTATATATTATGGCTTCCGGTGTAACATTTTCTTTAATTAATGGTATTAAGGTATTTGATTTAACATTGGCTATCTTTTTACAAACTAGCCTGCCCTTGCGGTTGACTATGCCAAAGACTATGGATTTATTCTCTGCACCACGACCGACTTTACCAGTGCCAAGCCTTCTGCCGCCAACATAGGTTTCATCAGCCTCGAATGTGCCGCTTCTCCTGGTTGGCTTTCGGTATAGCATTTCTCTTATCTTATTGAAAATGCGCCAAGCTGTCTTGTATGTAACGCCTAATTCACGCTGTAACTGTTTGGCAGATATACCGCAACGGGTGGCACTCATAAGATACATAGCATAGAACCAGTTTTTAAGTGAAGTGGTAGAGCGGTGAAATATTGTATCGGCTGTCGGGTGAACGTGATGTCCGCAGTAATCACAGCTGTAAGACGGTCTTGATTTAACCTTATGGTGTTTGGTTATCTTATTACATATCTTACAGTAGATACCGTCAGGATATAATTTGTTTTTAAGATATTCCAAACAGGTATCATCATCAGGGAAACGGGCATTAAAATTATCAATAGTGAATTTCATTGGTAACTCCCTTTATATTTTATATAATGATATATAATATAACATAGGTTATTACCTACGTTAAGGGGATAGTTACCTATATATATTTGAACTGAAAATAATAGATAATGCTGAGTCTTTGGCAGTAGGAGCTATAATTGTCATATCCGTCTGGAATATAAAAGGGAGAAATATTTATCCCAGTTACTTTTTAACTAAAAAAGTAAATAATAAAGTTCTAAATAAGTTCAAATGGAATAAAGGAGTGATGTGAAAAAGATATTCTTCTATTTATTAATAGTATTGATTTTTATTTTTATCCTTTTACTAATAGGCTGTAGCGATGAACAAAGACACACTATAAAAGAATGGGATGAGATTGAAAAAGAAAGGTTATCTGCCTCACAAGAGGAATTACAATATAGGGGAAAAGTATTAGAAATTATCTCCGAAGAAAAACAGGAGATAGAAGGCGGTACGGAATCAAGACTGCAGGTACTTAAGGTGAGGATCACCAATGGTCCATTTAAAGGTGAAATCATAGAAGTAACTAACCTTTTGGAGGATAATAGTGCTTACAATATAGAGGTAAATAAGAGTGATCAAATCTTTATTATTCCTGAGTTTGATCAAGAAGCCAATATTGTAAATGCTTATGTTACTGGAACCGTAAAAGACAAATACCTTATTATCATAACCGTCCTCTTTATTATTATTCTTATTATTATTGGGAAATTTAAGGGTCTTAGAGCTGCTATAACCCTTGCTATAACTGCCGTTGCGATTGTAAAAATACTCTTACCTTTAATCTTAAAAGGTTATAATCCTATCTTAATATCAGTAGTAATTGGGCTAGCTATTACCATTATAACTCTACTAATAATTAGCGGCATTAATAGAAAAACCTTCTCTACAATTATTGGAACTTCAAGTGGCATACTAATTGGAGGAGCATTAGCTTTAATTTTCGGAAATCTTTCAAATCTTACCGGTCTTAGCAGTGAAGAAGCAAGAATGCTTGCCTTTATTCCTCAGAATATAAGTTTTAATTTTAGAGGAATATTATTTTCAGGAATAATAC
>CAZHOY010000117.1:0-5618 GCA_964534695.1 uncultured Actinomycetota bacterium
AAAATCAGTCCACAGAAAATTATACTTATAAATAACAGGGAGGAGTATTCCATAAAATTAGTGGACTACCTGAGGAAAGCATTATCTAAATATGGGATAGAAGCTCCCGAACCAATGTCGATAAAAATAGACGAAGAGGATGCCACAATTATTGCGGAAAATCTACTGATAGAAGGGCCGGATACTATATTCTTCTGTGGAAGTTATAGTGAGCTGGCTACTCTTATAGTTGAAGTGCGAAAGATTGGTCTTGGGTCAAGATTTATAACAGAAACCATAGCAATGGATGATAATATCCTTACACTGGCCGACGCACAATATTTAGAGGGCTTGATTGCAGTAATTCCAGAGCCTCCCTCCCTGGCAAAATATTCCCAGGATCCTAAGTCAATTGATTTCTGGCATGATTTTAACAATTATCTGGAAAATATGGATGATCCTGATATCAGCATAGATGGCCCCGGACAGTATGCTCCTTACTGTTATGATTCTGTTTTTATAATCATCGAAGCTATGAAAAAATCTAATTCCATTCTTCCAAAAGATTATATAGATGAGCTTAAGGCTATTTCCTATGATGGTGTAATAGGCCATATTGAATTTGACTCCAATGGTGATAGGGTAAATCCATTATCAACTGTTTTTGTAGTGAAAGACGGTGCGTGGGTCAGATACTAAGAGGAGACTATAAAATTTAATGCTCTAGGAACTATCTTGAAGCTTGCAGGCAGCTTACAGATATATTCTCCATCTGCAAAAACACTGAACCGGTATTCACTGTCCATGGTGAAACAGTTAGTTTTAAAAATCTCGACATGACTATCTGACACATGTTTCCCGGTATAGACTTTTGGAAAAATTTTTATAAAGTGTATCTTACTCATTCTTTTTATAACACATATGTCCAGAAGGCCGTCTGCACAATCAGCAAGGGGAGCAATCCTCATACCTCCGCCATAGCAGGACATATTAGCAGCTGCGATCATCATTCCCATAACTTCTTTTTGTTTATTGTTGTAGCTTAAAAGGAATTTCTTTGACTTAAATGATATTAAGGTTTTATATACCGCATAAGTATATTTTGAAGGTCCTTTTATGGGAAATCTGGTGTTATTAGCAAGGTCATTCACTTCTGAATCGAACCCTGAACCGGCCACGGCCATATAGTAATATTTATCATTTATCAAGCCCAGATCAATTCTTCTGATTCTGCTTTTTTTTATGATCTGACAGCATTTTTTTATATCTGTCGGCAGTCCCAGGGTTGTAGTGATATCATTTCCGGAACCGGTAGGTATTGCTCCCAGATTTTTATTGGTTCCTGCCAGTACATTTGCCATATAATGGATGGTTCCGTCACCTCCAACAGCTATAAAGCTAGAGAAGTCTTTTTTTAGATTCTTTTTTGTAACATCTATTATGTCCTCAAGGCTTTTACTTATATGAATGCAGTAATCTATTTTAAGTTTCTTAAATTCGGATTCAATTAAATCCTTTATGCCCATAGTTTTTTTATTTGCCGAAGAAGGATTTAAAATTATTAATGTTTTCATTTTTTATTCTAAAAAAAATAAAATTATTATTATTCGATACCGGTTAAAATCTGCAACAAAAGTAAATCTGTTACAGGTATAATTAAATACTTTATTTAATTTAGCTATTTTTAGCAATAAATTTTTAAAATTTTTTTTAGGATAAATTTTTTATTTTTACATTTACCGTCTTTATTGACTTTTTATTTTGCCTATTATAATCTTTAGTTGTTTTATCTTTTAATAAAATTTTACGGGGGTAAACAATGAATATATTTAACCGAATAATTGTAGTACTAATAATGATCTGTATTATCTGCGTATCAATTGTTGCCATATTTAATGAATTTGTAGGTTATTTCAAATGGTCGGATTTTGCTTTAGAAATATTTAATCCTTTGGGTGATATTCCCACATATATTACCGTGCTTGCATTAATTGCGGTATTTGCTATCAGTATAATTATACTGATGCTGGAGTTCTACAGAAGGAAAATAAAAGTGGCGAATATATCCAGCTCAAAGGAAGGAAATGCAATGATAACCCTGGAAACTATAGCTGTACAGATTAAAAATGAGGCATTAAAAATAGAAGGACTGGAAGAAATCAAGGTAAAAGTAATACCGAAAGCCACTGGCATAATAATTAATATGAATACCAAATTGAAAGAAAATTTAAATATACCTGAAAAGATGCAGGAAATAATAAATAAAGCCACTGCTGTTGCATCGGATAAGCTGGGTATTAAGGTTATAAAAGCCAATCTGACAATTGTCGGCTTTGTTGCCGGAAGAAAAGAGAAAGAAGAAAAAGAAATAAAGACCGAAATAATACCCCAGGAAGGTGTAGATGTCTCAGAATCAGAAGACGAAAACGTCAGCCCTGACCAGGATAAATAAAATTCTAATTATATTCCAGTTAAGAAATATAACCGGTTCCATAATAGGGCGGGCTTAGTATATTGGTAGTACATGAGCTTCCCAAGCTCAAGAGGCGGGTTCAATTCCCGTAGCCCGCTCCAATATTAAAAAGTTTTTAATAAGCTGAAATGGAATTATTCAGTTATAAAAAAAGAATTATTTAATTTTAAAATCATTGGATATATTATAATTGAATGGTAATATCAAGCAGCTTTAAATTCTTGAGAAAGGAAGAGTGACATGCCAGATATTTTATCGGAGCTTGACAGGTATATTCCTGAAGATAATCCAAGAAAGTGGGCAAAACTTTCAAATGATGTTGATTTCAGAAGGCTTCAATTAACCCTGCTAAAGGAAATATTGATTGAATTGAAGCAAATTAATGCCAAGTAACCGATGCTGGATGAAAAATTATTAGAAGTTATAAATAGAAAAAGCGGTAATTTTCTGATAATCGGACCTCCGGGTTCCGGCAAGACTCATATACTGCTGGAGATTACCAGGCATTTGATTACCACCAGGAAAATAAATCCCAGAAAGCTGCTCATATTGTGCTTTAACCGCAGATGGTCCAGATCCATAAGGGAAAAAACTGCCAGCTTGATTGGCGGAAGCATATTTGAAATTCCTGTAGAAACTTTTTACTCCTATTGCATAGATTTTATAAACAAAGCAAGAATCCTCTTATTTTCAAAAAATCTGTATGGGAAAAAAACTAAAAAAGATACCAACCCGGGCTGTATGTTCGGTGATATAAAAGTTTTAAATTCAACTGAACAGTGGAGCATGCTTAAAAGCATTATAGGAACACTGGATAGGAAAAATTATCCCTGTACTTTTAAGTACATGAACGGAAGTTCTTATATTGCCAATAGTTTCATCCAGGAAGTCTTTGATTTTATCCTGAGGGCTCAGGAAAATTTATTCAAACCCGAAATGCTGTCGGGTAAATTTACTCCTTTTTCCAATCCTGTATTTTCAGAACTGACAGGAATATATTCCAGATATGTAAAAGAACTCAAGAAAAAGCGGCTATATAATTACGGTATGCTTTTGGAAGAGACAGTAGATATATTAAAGAACCATAGAGACATAAGGGACTGCTATAGAATGAATTATGATTACATACTGGTTGATGAACTGCATGAGGTGAATAAGGCCCAGCTTGAGATTATAAATAATATTTCCAGTTCCAACTGTATATTTTTTGGGAATGACGACCAATCCATTTATAACTTCAGAGGTTCGATGTCAGACAGCTTTAAAAAAATTTATATTGAACTTGAGCCTGAAAATGTAATGTTTCTCAATAAGAACTATAGAAGCGGCAGAATGATAAATCATATATGCAGGAATTTTATTAAATTGAGCAAAGATAGAATTCCAAAAGAAATTGACTTACCCCATGATAATCAAAATCCTGATGATAAAGTGTGCCTCAAGGAATGCAATACTTTGCTTGAAGAGGTTAATTTTATTTGCAGAGAAATTAAATTACTGCACCTGCAGAAAAAAGTAAATTTTGAAGAAATGGCAATAATTATTAAAGGGCTGGGTTATGAAACTCATCTGATAGAAAGTGCATTAATTCAAAATAATATTCCGTTTGTGAGAAGGGGCACCAGAAGCCTTCTGGATAATAGAATTGTAAAGTACATTATTAATTTTATGAGATTGGCATTAATCATAAATGAAATCAAAGATTCTAAAAAGATATACCCTGATAATGGAGAATCAGGCTTAAAATTTGATATTCTGGTGGAGAATATACTGCTTTCGGAGTTTATAAACTTAGAGCCCCTGTATTTTAAAAGGTTAAAACTTTTACATTGGTGTAGTAACAGCAATGGTAATGGTTACAAGAACCTCTGGAGCTGTCTCGTGGATATATGCGAAAAACAAAAGAGGAATACCGGTGCGGAAGAAAAAGAGCTTGATAAAATAATGAATTTTGTTTCGGCAGCTTATGAACTGGCGGCAACAGCTGAAATAAACGTACTTGAATTTTCTCTGGCACTGATAAGAGACAGCAGGGTGGGGTTTATGAACTATCTGGTGTCTGAAAAGAATTATGGGATTAATACCGGAGATCAATGGGACAGTTTAGGTGATTTTTTAAAAAATATTGAGGATTTCAGCCAGAAAAATTATCACAATGACATAAAATCATATATTGAGTTTATTGACAGTATTGTTGAAAATCAATTTACAGAAGAAATAGAGGAGAGCATAAAAGGTACAATCAGGATCGGTGCAGTTAACGTATTAAGCTTTCATCAATGTAAGGGCCTGGAATTTAAAGCGGTATTTATACCATTTATTAACAGGCACTATTTACCGGCAAAATTTATTTTTCCCCAGGCTTTTGATATTCAAATATTTGATTACCTGCATAGCAAAAGAAAATTAAATGCCGAGGAGCTTAAGTTAAATCATCTGGAAAGTGAGATCAGGCTTTTTTATAATGGAATTACAAGAGCCGCCCAGTATTTGTATATTACTTCCAACCACAGCAGGAAAAAATCTTTATTTTTCAAAGAATTAGAAAATATCCATAAAAATTTAAATTCCAGTTGTAAAACAATTGGTACCAGTAGGAGAGATAAAACTGTAACCGAAGAAAAGATATTGGTTACGGATTTGAAGCTGGATCTGGATTTAAATAATTTGTGGCTGGTAAGAAAAAGGGCACTGGTTGCTACTGCCAAAATGCTGCACAAACTTAAATATAATTCCGTAAGTTATCTAAATCATATTATTATCTTAAAACATTTTTATCATCCTCACACATGGTGGGATTCTGTAAAACCTACCAGGAACAGTAATAATCCATTTTTATTATTTCCCGCTTCGTTTTCATATAGTAGTTTGAATTCTTTCAAGGATTGTCCTTTTAAATACAAAATCAGATATTACTTCAATCTGGAAGGGGGAAAAAATTTGAGTTTAATTCTGGGCAGAATTTATCATGAAATATTGAGTAATTTTTTTGGATCCCAGGATAAAATATTCTCATGGGAAATATTAAAGAAGATATTGGATCAGGTATTTGGCAGATATAATTTTGAGTTCAATTTTTTAAAAAACGAATTTAAGGAAAAAGCACTGCTGGATTTCAGGAGCTTTTTTGAAAATCATATGCCTCCTCATCCTGAAAGTTCCAGGG
>CAZHOY010000118.1:0-5483 GCA_964534695.1 uncultured Actinomycetota bacterium
CATTCATCCAGGATAGATAAAAGCGGGCATGTAAAATTCAGATTTTTAATAGAAATCAGCAATAAATATATTTTTAAAGATGTAATAAATAATATAAAAGAAATAGACTCTGTTTATGACGCTTTTAGAATATTGCCTAGAAAGTAAAGACTGCTGTTGAAGGTAAAAAAATTAGAATTAGGGTTTTTTAAGGTTAATTGTTATATATTATCTCTGGATGGAGCGGATATAATAATAGATCCAGGTGCGGATTTTGATATCATTCAAAAATACCTTAAAGAAGAAAAAATAAAACCGGATTTTATATTGAATACTCACGGCCATTACGATCATATAGGAGCGGTTATGGATGTAATTTCAAATTACAGTATTCCATTTTATATCCATGAATTCGAAGAGCCCATTGTTAGCGATCCGGAGAAGAATTTTTCTTCATTTTTTGGCGAAAATGAACTATCATTAAAAACTTATAATTTAATAAAGAATTCTGATTACAGCTATTTTGCTAATTTTGGCATTAAAATTGTTAATACTCCCGGTCATACACCGGGAAGTATTATAATTACAGCAGGTAATTGCATTTTTACCGGTGATTTGCTGTTTAAAGGAGCAATAGGCCGCACTGATTTGCCGGGAGGGGATATAATACAAATGAAAAAATCACTGGTTAAAATAAGATCGATGGACAGGGAATTGAAAGTACATCCCGGACACGGCCCGAGCAGCAGCATGGAAAACGAATTGAAAAACAACTACTACCTGCAGGGTGATTTTTTAAAAGAGAATAATTAATATAAAGCAAGGTGAGTTTAATTGAAGTTAAGTTCTCCAAGAGGCACAAGCGACATTTACGGCAAGGATATAGATTATAGAAATTTTGTCATAAATGCTGCCCGCAATATATTTGAGATCTTTAATTATAAGGAAATAATAACCCCTGCGTTTGAATATACCCAGGTTTTCAGCAGAAGTATTGGAGAAGAAACTGATATTGTACAAAAAGAGATGTACACTTTTATGGACAGGAAGGGAAGATCGCTGACATTACGGCCCGAAGGTACGGCATCGATAGTAAGATCGGTTATTGAAAATAAGATTTATTCTGAAAATCTGCCTTTAAAGCTATTTTATATAGGTAACATGTTCAGGTATGAAAGGCCGCAGAAAGGAAGAATGAGGGAATTCTGGCAGCTGGGAGTGGAATCTATTGGATCTGACAGCCTTATTATAGATGCAGAGGTTATATGGATATTAAGTTCGCTGTTTAGGAAGCTGGGATTTAAAAAATTGATACTGGTGGTAAATAGTATTGGCTGCAGCAAATGCAGAAGAAAGTTTATTGTGGAATTTAAAAAATATATAAACAAAAAAGGTCCTGAAAAATTATGCACTGATTGCCGGAAAAGATTTGAGAAAAATCCTTTAAGGATATTTGACTGCAAAAAAAATAACTGTAAGGACATTCTTGCCGGGTCGCCTGATATATCTTCTTTTTGGTGTTCTGAATGTAAGAGAAATTTTAAACAGGTGCTGGGATACCTTAAAAATTTAAAAATAAAATACAGAATCGATACCAGATTGGTCAGAGGTTTTGATTATTATAGCGGAGTTATATTTGAGATAATATCGGAAGACATTAAAAGTGCACAGAATGCTCTTGGTGGAGGAGGCAGGTATGATAATCTGGTCAGACAATTAGGCGGACCTGAAATGCCTGCCGCAGGATTTGCAGTGGGAATTGACAGGACTATTATGCAGATGAAGCAACTGGATATAAAAGAAGAAAAGCAAATACTGGCGCCCAGAGTTTATTTAATAGCAATGGGTAAAAGTTGTCAGAGTTATTCTCTTGATATACTAAAATATTTAAGGGAGCTGGAAGTGGTTTGTGATATTAATTTTAATGAAAGAAACATTACAACAGAAATAAAATGGGCCCAGAAAAATAATTTCAATTTTGTTATTATAATAGGTGAAGATGAGGTTAAACAAGGAAGTCTTACTATCAAAGATATTGGAAACTTCAAGCAATATAAAGTAAGCTGGAAAAACCAGAAGGAAAAATTCAATAAAATCATAGGAGCAGGTAATTATGTCTGATTCTGTTTTTAAAACCGGAATGAGGACCAACTTGTGCGGAAAAGTAAATAAGGACTTTAAGGACAGGGAAGTTACCCTATGCGGATGGGTTAAGAAAAGAAGAGACCACGGAAATTTAATTTTTATAGATTTAAGAGATTTTTCAGGCATAATACAACTGGTTTTTGATCCTAACAAAAATAAGAAATCTCATGTTACTGCAAAAAACATCCGCAGCGAGTATGTGATTAAAATAAGCGGGAAAGTCAGGATGAGATCAGAAGAAACGATTAATTCTTCTATTCCAACGGGTGAAGTCGAGGTAGTAGTAAAAGAAATCCTGGTTTTAAGCAAGTCCAAAACACCCCCCTTTATAGTTGATGATAAAGAAAAGATAGATGAGAATACAAGATTAAAGTACAGGTATATTGACCTGAGAACCGAACAGATGCAGAGAAATATCAGGTTAAGACATAATATTATCTGTGCAGCCAGGGAATACCTGAACTCCAGGGGTTTCCTGGAGATAGAAACTCCCATAATGGCAAAAAGTACTCCAGAAGGAGCCAGGGACTTTTTAGTACCTTCAAGATTAAATCCGGGAAAATTTTATGCCCTTCCACAGTCACCCCAGCTTTTCAAGCAGATTTTAATGATTTCCGGTTTAGACAGATGTTATCAGATTGCAAGATGTTTCAGGGATGAAGATTTAAGAGCGGACAGGCAGCCGGAGTTTACCCAGATAGATATGGAGATGACTTTTGTGGATACTGAAGATGTGATGGAAGTAATGGAGGGATTATTTGCCCATATATTCAGAAAAACATTAAATAAAGAAATTAAACTGCCCTTTAATAGAATAAAGTGGAAGGATAGTATGGAGATGTACGGCACGGATAAACCTGATTTGAGGTATGGCCTTATTATAAAAGATATTTCGGAATTATTTAAAGAAAGTGAAGTTAAAATTTTTAAAGATGCTTTAAATAATAACGGCTTTATTAAAAGCATTGTGATTGATGACGCTGCTGATTTTACCAGAAAGGAACTGGATGAACTGGTTGAAATGGCAAAAAAAAGTGGTGCCGGAGGACTGGTATGGATTAAAGTAGATGAAAATATGAGTTTAAGGTCTCCCATATCCAAATATTTATCGGATAAGGAAAAGCAGAATTTGATTAAGACCATGGATTTGAAAGGGAAAAATTTGCTGATTATAGTTGCCGAAAAATTCATAAAAGTATGCCAGACGCTTGGCGTATTGAGAAAATATCTTGCCGGTAAATTAAACATGATAAAGAAAGATGAGTACAATTTTGTCTGGGTATATGATTTCCCATTATTCGAATGGGATGAAAATGAAAGAAGGATAAAACCGATGCATCATCCCTTTACCAGACCGGATGAAGATACAGTTAAATTTCTGGATGCCGATCCCTTAAAGGTTAATTCCTTAGCTTATGATATAGTGCTTAACGGTGAGGAACTGGGCGGAGGATCTATCAGAATAAATGATATAAATTTACAGAAAAAGATATTTAAAATACTCAACCTTGATGAAGTAAAAGTTAAAGAAAATTTCGGTTTTTTAACTGGAGCTCTGGAATATGGTGCACCTCCGCACGGCGGCATTGCTGTGGGTATGGATAGATTGGTAATGCTTATGGCAAAACTCAGCAACATAAGGGAGGTTATTGCTTTCCCCAAGACACAATCGGCAGTATGTTTGCTTACAGGATCACCCTCCAGTGTATCGAAAGAGCAGCTAAAAGAGGTGTCCATTAATTTAATAGAACAGAGCAAAGAATAAGTAATTTTAACTGCAGGATAAATGTTTTTTTAAATTTATCAGGGTGATGATGTTCACAGCTATAATTGAAAAAAAGCCGGGAAATGAAGCGTTTACGGGTAAAGTCCGGTTTATTGAATAAACAATTCAATTATGCTAACATCATTGCGGGTACTCTGTTTATATCGTGACTAGAGTTAAATTTTTGTGCCAACAAATTTACATTGGAAGCTCAAACTTTGGCTGTAGCGTAAATGCCCGTTACTTGACGGGACTTATAAAGCAGACAGGAGAGCATCCACCTGCTGAGCGCAGGACGCAAAAAACTTCTTATAGTCACGAACAAATGGGGTATCCGTTTTATTATCAAAAATCAATTTAATTCTTATTATGGAAATAAGAAAAATATTTTTAGATTATTTTGAAAAAAATAATCATCTGGTTTTGCCTTCATCGAGTCTGGTACCGGAAGATGACCCCAGCGTGCTTTTAACTACAGCAGGAATGCAGCAGTTTAAATCATATTTCCTGGGAATAAAAAAACCTCCCGGTAAGAAAATTGTCACAGTGCAGAAATGCTTCAGGACCAGCGATATAGATAGTGTAGGCTATACCAATAAACACTGTACCTTTTTTGAGATGCTGGGTAATTTTTCCTTCGGGGATTACTTTAAGAAAGAAGCGATAGAATATGCTCTGGATTTTATTGTGAACACACTAAAAGTTCCTACGGAAAAATTATGTGTGTCTGTATTCAGGGGTGACAGGGACGACATACCGGAAGATCTGGAATCTGTAAGGTACTGGAAGAGAAGTGGCATAAGTGATGATAGAATATATAGATTTGGTAAGAAAGAAAATTTCTGGGGTCCAGTAGGAGATACAGGACCCTGTGGACCATGCGCTGAAATACATTATGATTTTGGGAAAGAATATGGCTGCGGGAAAGATAGCTGCAATCCAAATTGTGATTGCGGAAGATTTGTAGAGATATGGAACCTTGTTTTTACCCAGTATAATTTTGATGGGGAAAAGTACTATGAGCTGCCGCAAAAAAACATTGATACAGGCATGGGCCTGGAAAGGATATCGGCGGTTCTGGAGGGAGATCCATCTATTTTTAAAACACCCCTGTTTAAAGAAATAACAAAAAAGATTATAGAAATTTCGAGTTATAACAACGGAGCCAAAAAGATTAAAAATGGTAAGGGAATTGATATAGAATTTGATAAGGGAGTTAGGATAGTAGCCGACCATGCCAGGGCTATTTATTTTTTAATTTCAAATGGTGTAGTACCTTCAAATGAAGGAAGAGGTTATATATTGAGAAGGATAATCAGAAGGGCCATAAGATTCGGAAGGCAGCTTGGAATAAAAGATTATTTTTTAAACCATATTGGCGAGGTAGTGGTAAACCGGTATTCAAAGATTTATAAAGAACTTGCTGAAAAGAAAAATTTTTCATTTGAACTGGTGGATGATGAGGAAAAAAGGTTCACAAAAACGTTAAAGGAAGGCAGTAAGGTTTTAATTCAGAATATTAGCAGAATTAAAAGGGAAAAAGGGAAATATCTGGATTCCAGAGATGCATTCAGGCTGTATGATACATTTGGCT
>CAZHOY010000119.1:0-5482 GCA_964534695.1 uncultured Actinomycetota bacterium
ATCAATCGATTTATCCTCTGAAATACTTAATTTAAAAAAAGCTTCCCCAGATATAATCTTCTTGGCCTCGTATACTCAAGATGCTGTCTTAATTACCAAGACAATGCAAACACTCGACTGTAATGCTAAGGCTGTCGTGGGTATAAATGGCGGACAAATTGTCCCTTCCTATATTGAGGCAATTGGACCTTTGGCTAATTATGTATCTGCTGAAGCAAGATGGAGTCCTGATATTAAGAAACCCATAGCACAAAAAGTTAATGCAGAATATTATAGTAAGTATGGACAAAATATGGATGGACACAATTCTCGTGCTCACACTGCTGCTATAGTTCTTTATAACGCTATAGAAGAAGCAGGTTCAACAGATAAAGAAAAAATCCGAGAGGCATTAGCAAATATTTATGTACCACCAGAGAAAATTATCATGACTTGGAATGGGGTTAAATTCGATGAAACTGGACAGAACATTTTAGGAACTGCTTGTATTATTCAAATACAAAACCAGAAATTTAAGACTGTTTTCCCTTACGATATTGCTTCTGTTGATTTCATTTTCCCCATGCCCGCATGGTCTGAACGCTAAGAGAAGAAGTGAGTCTACAATAAGGATTAAGGGATGGAGCCTTGGAAAAATACTTACTTTGGTTCCATCCTCTTTATCCTCTGTAATTAATAAGAATATTTTAAATGTAGACAAGCTCTTCCATAAGAAAAAAATTAAAATTACTTTATAATAAATTATTAAGGAAGGAGATTAAGGAAATTTTACAAGCAATTGTCAATGGTATTTTACTTGGCGGTACATACTCTCTAATTGCAATCGGACTTAGTCTTATCTGGGGAGTGATGCGTATTATAAATTGGGCACACGGAGCTATGGTTATGCTTTCGATGTATATTACTTTTTTCGCATACTCTATGTTTAGATTTGATCCTCTAATATCTTTACCTTTAGTAGCTGTAATAATGTTTGTAATCGGTTATTTACTTCAAATGGTACTGGTTGAAAGAACATTAAATAGTCCCTGGATTAGTAGATTGTGTGCAACCTTTGGCTTAATGATGCTTTTAGAAAGTCTTGCCTTGTTGGCTTGGTCATCTAATTGGCGAGCTATTCCTGTAATATATGGCACATGGACTTTTCATATAGGTGATATTTTTATTTCGTTTTCTCGATTCGTTGCTTTTTCTATTGCTATTCTAATGGCTTTAGCGCTTCATCTTTTTCTTAATCATACAGAAATTGGTAAAGCAATTAAAGCTACTGCTCAAGATAGAGAAGCAGCTGCTTTAATGGGTATTAATGTTAATAATATCTACCGTATTACTTTCGGGTTAGGCCTTGCTGCAACAGGAGTAGCAGGCGCATCTCTTATGACTTTTTATTATGTATTTCCAAAAGTAGGGTTTCCATTTGCTTTAACAGCATATATAGTTTGTGTATTAGGAGGATTAGGAAGACTCAATGGAGCAGTATTGGGTGGATTGATTATTGGAATAGCACAATCAATAAGTGCCTATCTAATTTCACCAGAGTATAAAATGGCAGTTTCTTTTGTAATTTTCTTAGCTGTTTTATACTTTAAACCAAGTGGTATATTTGGGGGAGTTACAGAGTGAAAAAAAAATCCTTTCCCTATAAAATCATTTTTATAATAATAGTTCTTATGATTCTACTTTTATTACCCACTTTTACAAAAAATCCGTATATTTTGGATATTTCAATTACTGTATTGTTATATGCCTTCTTAGGAAATGCATGGAATATCGTAGGCGGATATTGCGGACAGGCCTCTTTGGGACATGCAGCTTATTATGGAATAGGGGCATATATTTCTACTATACTACTCCTCAAATTTGGTATTTCGCCTTGGATAGGAATGATGGTTGGTGCTATATTAGCTGGTATTTTAGCCATTATTTTAGGTTATCCTTCATTACGAATGAAAGGTCCATATTTTGTGTTTTTCACTATTGGTTTTGCTGAAACCATTAGAGCTTTATTTCTTACTTGGAAATGGGTTGAAGGTTCGAGAGGGATTATTATTCCTTTTCAAAATAACCCTGCTAATTTTATCTTTTTTAGTAAAATTCCCTATTATTATGTCGTTTTCATCTTTCTAATTATTGGAATGTTGATTACCCACTCAATCAGTAGGTCGAAAATTGGGAAGTACTCCGTTGCAATTAGAGAAGATGAAACGATGGCTGAAGCACTCGGTATTAATACGGCCTTATACAAATCGTACGCTTTCGCAATTTCAGCTTCATTAATGGCTATAGGCGGTACTTTTTATGCGCAGTATGTCCTTTACATACATCCAAACGACCTGATGTCACTTAATAATTCTGTAATCTTTATGCTCATTGCAGTTGCAGGTGGAAAAGGAACTCTCTTCGGTCCAATCATTGGGTCTGCCATTATTATGCCATTATGGGAATACTTTCGTTCTACATTTGGAGGACGATTTGCAGGGCTTGGTATCGTCTTCGCTGGTTCAATTATCCTAATCATAGGTACAACTGCACCACAAGGTATTATGGGAATATTAAACAAAATATATAAAAAAATATAGTAGTATTAATAAAGATAATATAGTAGGAGAGGAAAAATAGACGATGCAAAAATCTAATATTATATTTCAAACACAAGAAGTATCGAAAAGTTTTGGTGGAGTTAAAGCTGTTAATCAGGTTTCTTTTCAAACTCAAGAGAAAGAAATTATTGGGTTAATTGGCCCAAACGGTGCAGGAAAAACGACTCTTTTCAATCTCATCACTGGTTTTTTAAAACCAGATAAAGGACATATTTATTTCAGAGATCGGGATATTACTAATTTAAAACCACATAAAATTTGTCAGTTAGGAATAGGTCGAACATTTCAAGTGGTAAGGCCATTATCTACTCTTACAATCTTAGAGAACATTGTTACAGCAGCTTTGTTGCGCCACAATAATTATAAAGATGCCAAAGAATACGCTATTTATATATCTAAAGTTATGGGACTAATTAGCAAAATTGATAAAATAGCAGGAGGAATACCTATTGCAGACAAAAAAAGATTAGGTTTTGCTCAAGCTTTAGCTACTGGTGCTAAATTACTGCTATTGGATGAAGTAGCTGCAGGCCTCAATCCAACAGAAATTGATGAATTTCTTAATATCATCAGAAAAATAAATCTTAAAGGATTGACAATTATTATGGTGGAACATGTAATGAAAGCCGTTATGAATGTAGCCAGCCGTATTTTAGTTTTGGATCATGGAGAATTAATTGCACAAGGTACACCAAAAGAAATAACGACAAATGAGAAAGTAATTAGAGCATACCTTGGCGATCAATATAAATATTAAAATTAAAATAACAAATCGAGATGTTGAAAATGTTAAATTTAAAATTTATTGACGCATATTATGGAGAGACCAAAGTTCTATGGAATATCTCCTTGAATGTTATACAAGGGGAACTATTAGCTATAGTTGGCCCCAATGGTGCCGGAAAAACAACCATCATGCGTACCATAATGGGCTTATTAACACCTAAAAATGGCACAATATTTTATAAAGATGAAAAAATTAATCATCTTCCTTGTTATAAAATTGTTAAAAAAGGAATTACATTGGTGCCAGAGGGACGAAGACTTTTTCCTAAATTAACAGTTTTAGAAAATCTTGAAATGGGAAATTATCTAAAAAATATCCGAACCTTTCGCCAAGATTTATTGAAAGAGATTTTTGAATTTTTTCCTATTCTCTTTGAAAGAAAAAATCAAGAAGCTCGAACATTGTCGGGAGGAGAAAGTCAAATGTTGGCCATTGCTCGCGCTTTAATGTCGAAACCCAAATTACTTCTTTTAGATGAACCCTCGCTGGGGTTAGCTCCCAATCTTGCTGCATCTCTTTTCCAAACTATTAAAAAATTAAATAAGCGTGGATTAACTATAATAATAGTTGAACAACATGTTTCTCAAGTTTTAGAGATGGCAAACAGAGCTTATCTATTAGAAAATGGTTCTATAATTTTAGAAGACACCGGAAGCAAAATGCTTAACAACCCGCATATAAAAAAGGCTTACTTAGGTTTATAAAAATATTCTATTTAGAAGGGAGAAAACATTGTGAAAAGCAATAAGCTTCAGGAATTGAAATGGACAGATGTAAAAGACTATCTTGAAAGAGATAACAGAATAATTATACCAGTTGGTAGTACTGAGCAGCATGGTACTTGGTTACCTTTGGGCACAGATACTTTTATTGCAATATGTCTGGCTGAAGATGCAAGTGAAAAAACAGGAGTTATGATTGCACCACCGATATGGATGGGATGGGCGCCACATCATTTAGCATTACCCGGCACAATTAATATAAGAGCTGAAATTTTGATAGAATTTTTGTATGATGTAATAGTTTCTTTAGCAAAACATGGATTTAAAAAGTTTATTACCATAAATGGGCATAGAATAGTAAATTTAATATGGATGCAAATTGCTGCTGAAAGGGCACAGAGACAACTTGGTGTTCAAGTTGTAATTTTTGATCCTGCCTATATGAGCAAAGAGATTGTAGATAAATTGGGATTTGGTCCAGTAGGACATGCTGATGAAATAGAAGGTTCGGAAATGTTATACAAATATCCGAACTTTGCTGATATAGATAAATCCAAAGATTATCTTCCGGAAGAGAAAAAATTATACCATATAGATCCAAGAAACCGTAATGATACTTTATGTTATGTTCCCAACACGGAAGAAAATACTAAAAAAACGGCTGAAATTTCTGGTGGATCTGTTGGACGTCCTTCACTCACCTCTGCAGAAAAAGGGAAAAAATACCATGACCATTTAGTCTCTAGACTAATTGAAGTTATAGAACAATTAAAAAATAATTCTTAATATCTTATGCCAAAAATACTAAAAATTTAATAAGTATCATAAATTGTCACAATAAAAAATATAGTAATAAAATATTTTTTTTATAAAACAAAATAAGAGAGGAAGTATATTATTTATGAAAAAAATCTTAATAAATGTTGCCTTAGGTCAAATTGTTTCTGAATTAATTCATTTTTTAAGACAAAGATACGGGAATGAAAATGTTGTTGCTTCAGACATTAAGCCTCTATCTGAAGGAATGATTAAACAAGAAGGACCTTTTGAACATATCGATTGCTTGAATGCACAAGAAATTTATTCTGCTGTCAAAAAATTTAAAATAGATACTGTATTTCATCTTGCTGCTATCCTCTCCGCAAGCGGAGAAAAGAACCCTCAATTAGCCTGGAAAGTTAATATTAATGGATTATATAATGTACTGGAAATAGCTCGAGAATACAAATGTGCTGTTTTTACTCCCAGCTCGATTGCTGCTTTTGGTCCATCTACCCCCAAAGATAGCACCCCACAAGAGACAATTCAAAGACCTACAACTATCTATGGATTAACCAAAGTTACCGGAGAGCTGCTTTGCGATTATTATTATT
>CAZHOY010000120.1:0-5474 GCA_964534695.1 uncultured Actinomycetota bacterium
ATGGTTTTGTTTTCATTCTGACCTCATCCCAATAATTTTTTTCCCATCTCTTCATTAATCTGTTGTCGGGTTCCCTTTTATATATAGAATAAATCTCTTCCCACAATAACTTTCTCGCAACTCCGCCACCTTGATGAAATTCTTTCCTGACCCTACGATAATTGGATAGAAAATCCTCCCATGATCCCAGACCCAGGTCATTAAAAATTTTCTTTTCAACCTTCTTCTCTGTAATACGAAATCCCTGGGATGAATCTACTAATGTTTGACTAAAATCAAATATTATTGCTTTTTTTAATCTCTTCCCCATTTTTTTAAATAATCACCGAATATTTCTTCATCGCTGGGAATATTTTCCTTAATAGGAACTGATAGCCAGGTATAATTGAGGAAATGCTTCCAATTAATATTCTCACTAGTAATATTACCGGCCCAGGTACCACAACCGAGTGAGTCAGTAAATGGCATCCCATTAAACCAGCTTCCACTATTAGCCATGGCATGCGGCATATTACAAATTACTCTACCAACATTGAGCCTTATGGCCAGTTCCATCTGTCGTTTCTTATTTAGACTATGAATTGAGACAGAATGTCCCTCACCTGAAAATTTTAAAATCTTTTCAGTTCTTTCTACTATTTCGCTAAAATCTACCCATTTCCAGACGGTAAGTACAAGACTTATCTTTTCGCCTGAAAATCTATCTTCAGAACCAATATTTTCACCAATTACCATTAGGAATTTTGTCTCTTTTGGTACAGTTATTCCGGCCAGCTCTGCAATATATGTTGCAGGTTTGCCCACAACAACTCTGCTTAAACTACGGTCATCAGGCCATAGGGTCTTTCTTAATTTTTCCCGCTCCTCCATACTGCATAAATAACCGCCTTCTGATTTTAGTGCGTTTATCATATCGCTATATACATTTTCATGGACCGCAACAGCATTTTCAGATGAACATGATACAGAATTATTAGCAGTTTTTGATAATACAATCTTTTTGGCCGTTGAAGGAATATCTGCTGTATCATCTATAATAGAGACAACATTGCCTGCCCCTACCGTATGGCAGGGTTTACCTGCCTCATATACTACCCTTACCAGTGCGGCTCCACCTGTTGCAATTGCAAAATCGCATCCTGCCATAAGCTCCCTGGTCTTTTCTCTACTGGTATGTCTTATGCACTGCAATAGATCTTCTGGTGCACCGATTTTCTTTAGTGCTTTCCTCCCGTATCCAACTGTCAAATAAGTACTTTTTTGGGTCCTGGGATGAGGTGAAGCAATCATAGCATTCCTCGTCTTTAAAATGTTGACACCCAGAGCACAAACTGTTGATTCAGGATTTGTACAGGGGACTACATTGCCAATGACTCCTATTGGTTTGGCCAGTATCTTAATTCCTTTCTTCCTATCTTCCTGAACTACTCCACACGTCTTTGCACCCTTCATGTCTAGTAGGCTACCCCTGGTCTTACTAATTATTTTAGCTACCTTATGTTCATAAACACCTATACCAGACTCGTCTATAGCTGTCCTGGCCAGAACTTTGGCAGTTTTTTCTTTCTGCCATTCCCAACCCACTGCAAGAACCATCTCATCAACCTTTTCCTGTGGCCAGAATTCAATTTGTTTAAAAGCCTTTCTAGCTTTCTGATACATTTCCTGTATATTGTCTTCCATTAATATGTCCTCCACTCTTAACTATTTTTATACAACCCTAAGCACCAGTTTTTTTACTTGGATCTTCGATTTGTTCTACTATACTAAATCCACTTCCAGGAATCTTTTGTCTCTCAACAAAAGCTTTTTTCCATTCTTCCGGCGTTCTGGTCTGTGCGGTTTTAGCAACTTTGTCTCTTTCTTTTAAAGAAGGTACAGATCTGTCCTTTTGCCCAGTATAATCTTTTCTTGGAGTTAAAGTCTGCCCATATTGTGTGTAACCTTCATTTTCTATCTCTTCAATGAAGTGAGCACCGGCACCAAAGGAACGGGTAACAGCAATAATAGCCCAAGTCGCTTCAGGCGAAAAACCCAGGTCCATCATTATTGCTCCAGTTGCACCCAGCATATCTATATCCACAGGTTCTTTCTTTATTTTTTTTGCGGCCTTGACAATCTCACTCATGAAGGCACTGTACTTGTCTGCGACTCCAAGTTTTTCGGCACGTTTTAACATCCGTTTAGCAGTCTGGTCGTTTAACATCAAATTTGATACACCAAGAGCTTCACTTTTAAGGTTTTCTTTAACCATAATCGTGGTAATCTCTTTTACTGATTTTCCTTCTTTATCAGCTCTATCAATATATTCAATCAACATGTTTCCAAAAGATGAAAATGCTCCGTATGCATGTCCAAAAGCTAAAATAGACGCACCGCATGCCTGGGTTAAAAAAGTCTTGGATTTTGCAACAATCCTTGATAATTCAGCAGGCATCGACAATCCATCTTCTAGTGAAAGAATCATAATATAATTCAGCATCCTCTCTTCCTCAATAGTAGGAATCCTTGACTGAAAATCTATAAAAAGCATATCCACAACACCATATCCCTGTTCTGCTAGCTCAGTTGTATCGTATCCCCTTGCAACTATCCGGTGGACATTCTTATATGCAATCTCTGAAACCCAACGAAATGGTTCCCTGGTCTTATCAGCAGGAACTGTACCGTATTCTCTTTTACTGTAATCATATGGTAGCCTCGGGTCACTTAAATTACCTATTGGCGTATTATTTTTTAAAGGTTCCATTTCTTATATTCTCCTTTTCGTTTCTCTCTTTTTGCATACTCCTGTCTTTCTTCCTGTGAAGGGACTTCCCTATCCTTTGGACCCACATACTTTATCATGCTGAGATCGATTATTTGTACCATTGCTTCTCTCCTAGAAGCTCCCCATGCTCTTCCTCTCTTCATATTGAAAAGTGCGTGTACTGCACAGCTGAATCCACGGCATACACTACCTAAACACCATCCGGCTAGTGGGGAAAACCCTATATCCATTAAAGCAGTGTTACCTGCCCCAACAACATTAACACCTACATAAGACTTCCTTTCTTTTTTACGTCTGGCATGAAAATGTTTTTCAATCGCCCTTTGCAACTTAAGGTATACTCCACCCAAATTCAACTCTTCCTGTTTTAGATGAATTGGCTCAGCTCTTGGATCACTATCGACATGCTGGGGCTGTCCAAGGCCCATAACTGGCTTTTTTGCATCCAGATATTCATCAACTAAAATCTTCGCCATCTCATCAAGTGACTTGCCTTCCTTTCTTGCCCTCTCTATATATATATTAAGCATATATCCATGAGCAGCTCCCGGGCCATGAACACCGCCAAAAGTCATAATTGAGGCAGCAACAGCTGCGGGAAGATTTGGCCTTCCGGTAATTACTCCGATTGCTCCAGCAGCTGATGGTGACATGGAATGCTCAAGAAAAGAGCACATCTCATATTTGAGCATTTTTTCTTCATTGCGGGTAGGTATTCTGTCTTGGAACAAAATAAATAGTGCATCGCAAAATGAGTAACCTCTTTCTGCTAATTCACTTAAATCGTATCCGCGCATAACAGTTTTTTTCTCTGTTTTATAGGAAATAGCTGTCTTCCTTCGAAATAATGGTTTCCTATTCATTCTTTTCTCCTCTTTTCATTTGTCTAACCCCTATTTTTAGTAAAAGATAAATAAATATAAGTGTTATCTTCCACTGTATTTTCACTAATCATCATAAACTCTGGAATCTGTAAAAACAGGTTGAGTATATGCGATTCCATCTTTTGATCTTACTTCACATCTTATATATTTAAATTTCTTATTTATTTCAATTTTACCTTTTTTACCATCAATAACTTCTATAATCTTTCCGTTTTCACCTATAAATACTACTTCTTCTCCATTGTCTGAGTTCACATAATAACTATTTTTATCCCTATAACAGTCCTTTAACATAACTCCTGTTGAACAATAAAAGTTACCCTTTTTTATAGAATCTACTATAGCTTTTTTTGTCAATGTTTTCACATTTACCATAATCCAGCCTTTAAAAATTAAATGCTCTTTTGGCATATGTAAGTCGTCTGCAGCAAAACCCCAGATTTTATATCCTTGGCTTAGCAGATAATCCCACTTTTCCAGTGCAAAAGAGGAACCCACACCATATTTTTTTATCGGTGGTTCTTTTATACATGTATTGAATATTTCTATTCCATGATAATTTTTTAATTTTATTATCTCCTTGAATTTAGGCGCCCACATCCAATTAGGATGGGCTATTATGGCAATGCCATCATTTTTTAAAATGAAGTCTATTATTTGCTGATGATCTTGAAACTTTTTAAACTTTTCACCTTGCATGCCAATAGCCAGTATATGTAAATATGAATCAGCAAGATTAAATTCTACCGAATTTTCTATAACCAGAAAGTCTTTATCAGGTTTATTATCTATTTTTGTAATAATATTATGATCAGTTAACGCAATAAAATCATATCCCTTATCTTTATAAATATTATATATTTCAACAGGTTCTAATTCCCCATCACTATAGGTAGAGTGAATATGAAAACAGCCCTTAATCCACACTTTTCCTCCCTAAATGTAAAATATGACATTCTTTCCTTAAAAATAAGATTCTGTTAATACTTTCCATATTTATCATAAGCATCTATTAATGCAAAAACATTCTCAACCGGAGAATCGGATTGAATATTATGAGAAGTACATGCTATATATCCACCATCGTCTCTCATTACACTGAAGATATGCTTTACTTCATTATCGATATCCTCAGGTTTTCCCAGAGGTAAATTCTTCTGAACACTAATTCCTCCCTGGAAACAAATATCACTACCAAATTTCCTCTTAATTTTTTCCAAATCCATATTGCGGGCATCTGGTTGAATTGATTGAAGTATATCAAATCCACAATCAATAAACTCGGGAATAAGATTATAAATCGATTCACAGCTATGGTGCATTACAGATACATTATACGAATGTGCAATATTTATATATTGACTAAATCCAGACTTTATAGTCTTTTTACAATCATCTGAGCTCATTATCAGATTATCCTGGGTACCAAAATCATCTCCCGTCACTAGAATATCAAGCATACCCTTAGAAGATTCCAAGATCCTTTTTTCATATTCCAGATAAAACTCCTTAATTTTATGAATAATATAATCAAAAATATCTTTATCTAAAAACATATCTACAAGTATCTGCTCCATCCCTCTTAAATACATAGCTTGTTTTAATTGTGCAATCCTATTAAGCCGACTTCCCATAAACATATTCACTTTGTCATTATATTTCAGGCACTGCTCACGTACAACTGAATAATCAAACCAATCCGGGGATGGCCAGTTATTATATTTTTTTATCTCTTCCAGAGTGGTCAGATCCTTTAGTGGACTTTTTATAGCATTGTAATAATACTCCGGACCCACACTCTCTTTTTTAAATAAAGTACC
>CAZHOY010000121.1:0-5467 GCA_964534695.1 uncultured Actinomycetota bacterium
ATATCATGCCCCGGCCATGGGACATAAGGAAATTTATTGAAGAAGTAGTCGCTTTTTCTGCAGCCTGGAATAGCACTCCTTTATTGGCGGGTGAGCTGTCGTCGACAATAATTATTATATTTCCCTGCTTTATGTCATCTATAGTATCTTTAATGGGAAAGAAGGAATTTTTATTTTTCTTGCTTTGTAAATCCATATTTTTCTAGTTTCTCCTTAAGTATTTTATCTTTTAACTTTTGCGGGTCCGTATTTTCCGTACTCCTGTTCTGCAGGAAATTTACGACATAGCGGTAAGTCATATCTACTTCAATATTTACCATACTGCCTGATGTTTTATGGGGCAAATTTGTATGTTCATAGGTATAAGGGATGATAACCACACTGAAACTGTTGCCTTTGACTTCGGATACGGTAAGGCTGATGCCGTCAACAGCTATGGAACCTTTGGGAACCACAAAGTCGTGAATTCCCGGAGGCAGCTCCAGATTGATTAAGTGGGATTTACCGATGGCTGATATGTTTAGAATTTTTACCGTGCAGTCTGCATGGCCGCTTATTATATGTCCTCCCAGCTTATCCGAGGGTGTCATTGAACTTTCAAGATTAACTATATCTCCGGTATGGCAATATTTAAAAGAGGTGGTATCAAAGGTATTATATGAAACATCACAGGTAAAGCTGTCGCTGGTGCAGCTTTTGGCTGTCAGGCATACTCCGTTTACAGATATGGAATCTCCCATATTTAAGTCTTCTAAAATTCTGCGGCACTGGATTTCAATTTCCCTGTCCCTGTCCCTGCCGGTTATATTTTTTATTTTGCCTGATTCTTTTATAATTCCCGTAAACATAAAAACCTCTGATTTTATTTTTAATCTTTTAGGGGATAGGCGGTGACCATGATGTCATCCCCCATCTTTTTTATATTTTCAAATCTTAAGATTTTACAGTCCCTTACCTTTTTTATTCCCAGGCCGCCGAACATATTAAAGCTGCTGTCCCCCCCTATGATTTTGGGAGCCAGGAAGAATATAAATTTATCGATTAAATTTTTCTTTAGAAAAGAGGTCAGCAGAGTTGGGCCGCATTCCAGAAGCACTGAAGTTATTTCATATTTTTTATACAGGGTTTTCAGCACTGTCAGGATATCCAGACCGGTGGCCTCTTCAGGGTCTTTTCTGACCGGAAGTACATCAATGTTAGCTATTTTAAGTTTATTGATTTTGCCGGTAAGTCCGGGGGAGCGTTTTTGTTCAAAGAAAATAATGGTTTTTACCATACCGGAAGTTTTTATAATGTTCAAGTTAAGACTTATCTTTAAACTGCTGTCGAGAATCACCCTGTAAAATTTTAGGCTACTGCTTTTAACAGAAGTATCTTTTAGATCGCTTCTGGGAAAGAGATAAGGATTATCAGCCAGTACCGTGTTTATCCCTGTTAGTATACAGTCATATTCTTTACGGATGCTTTGAACCCACATCCTGGATTTATCCGATGTTATCCATCCGGAATCAGAAGTTGATGCTGCCAGTTTGCCGTCAATGCTTGAAGCAATTTTACACAATATAAAAGGAATACTTGTTTTTATATGTTTGAAAAAGACTTCATTTTGAAGCTTTATTTTATTTTCAAGGAGCCCGATTCTTGTTTTTACCCCTGCTTTTTTTAGTATCTCTATTCCCCTGCCATTGACTCTGGGATTGGGATCTATGCATCCGATAACAATCTCCTTAAATTTATGCCTTATAATCTCGTCCACGCAGGGGGGTGTTCTTCCCTGGAACGTGCAGGGCTCAATGGTTACATACATGGTGGAGTCTTCTAGTGACTGCCCGGAATTATTTATGGCTTCTGTTTCTGCATGGGGCAGTCCTGCCTGCCTGTGATAGCCCGAAGATATTATCTTTCCATTTTTTACAATAACGGCACCTACCATGGGATTGGGGCTGGTATTTCCTCTTCCTTCCTCGGCCAGTTTTATGGCTAGCTCCATATACCTTTTATCCTCATCGGTAAAATGGTCATTGTTTTTATCTAATCTGTTCATTTTCTGCATACGTTTTGTAAAATGAAAAACCATGGAGAAAATCCATGGCTTGTTAAAAAAAGTCAGAAATTTTCTCCCATCCAGACTGTTACTGTCGGTCTTAGAATTTCACTAAGTCAACCTGTTTTATAACAGGGTTGCGGACTTTAACCGCCGGTAAGGAATTTCACCCATCCTCGAAAATTTACTTAAAATTACAGAATTTTAAAAAATCAATAAAATATATATAGAATATACTAAAATTGATTTAAAATGCCAAGCTTTTTCTGGTACAGGTTAACTGTTTAGAAAATGGTTCAAATTAATTTTTCCAAACCTAAAAAAATAATGTAAGTTTATGTTATAATTTATACCACAACTTGCATACAGGACAAAGGAAGTAAATAATGGCAGTCAAAGGTAAGAACATAAAAATTTCCGCTTCCATTCTAAATAGCAGTTTTATAAATCTGGGCAGCGATATAAAAGAACTGGAAAAAGCAGGAGCCGATATGCTTCATCTGGATGTTATGGACGGCAGCTTTGTTCCTAATATAACTATAGGCCCTCCTATTATAAAAAGCATACGGGGGGAAACCAGCCTGTTTCTGGATGTACATCTTATGATTAAAAACCCTGACAGGTTACTTGATAATTTTATTGAAAGTGGAGCAGACCTTATAAATGTTCATGCTGAAGAATGCCCCCATCTGGACCAGACATTAAATTATATAAAGCAGGCGGGTAAAAAAGCCGCAGTTGCATTAAACCCTTCCACATCCTTATGCTCTATAGAAAATGTACTGGGGCTTGTGGATATGGTACTGATCCTTACAGTCAACCCTGGTTTCGGGGGCCAGGGATTTATACATGATATGATTTTTAAAATAAAGAGATTGAAGGAAATGATCGATAAATACAGGAGCCTTTCTTCTAATTTGAAGAAAAATGTCGATATTCAGGTAGACGGTGGAATTAATGTAGATACTGCTCCGGTAGCTGTCCGGGCAGGAGCGAATATATTGGTAATAGGCTCGGCTATTTACAAGTCGGGTGATCCATCAGGATATATAAAAGAAGTAAGGGACAGGATTTCAACGGTAAAATTGGGCTGATTTATTATATTTTATCAGTCACAAACAATTAAAAAGGGGTGGTACAGGTGAAAAAGTTTTTCATTTTTATGATAGCGGCTATGATGTCTTTCTTTTTATTCGCTACACCTATTTTTGCTTTTACTCAGGAAGGTGATAGCGAAATAAGTATAACTGCCGACGCAGATGACGATATTTATGCTTTTGGAACAAATGTAACTTTAACCGCTGATATTGACGGGGATCTAATTACCGCAGGCGGGAAAGTAGATGTTAACGGAGATATTTCCGGTGATTTAATAGCCGCAGGTGGGTATTTGAATTTAAACGGTGATGTCGGTGATGATGCCAGAGTTGGCGGCGGTATGATTACTGTTAACGGAGAGGTAAATGATGATTTAGTAGTAGTGGGAGGACAGATAACCCTGGGCAGTGATGTATTGGTTGGAGGAGATATGGTTGCAAGCGGAGGAACCATAGAAGTAAATGGAGAAATAACCGGTGATGCATTATTGAGCGGAGGAAGCATTAATATTTCAGGAAAGATTGACGGTAATGTAAATATAGAAAGTGTTGGAAATCTTACAATTGCTGGTGATGCTGAAATTACCGGTGATGTTACTTATAGTTCAGCCAGTAAGGCAGATATATCGGATGATGCAATAATTGGCGGTGAAGTAAAGGCTACCATTATCGAAAAAACCAGAGCGGTTGAAATTACCAAAAAAGCTCCACTGGCTTTTATTACTGCAACATATTATGGAAGCAAGGCAATTTCATTTGCAAGCCTTTTTGTTCTGGGAATAGTACTTATTCTTGCCGTTTCAGGGATGGTCAATAAATTTAATGAAAGAATGAGAACCACACTGGGCAGATGTGTGGGTACGGGAGCTATAATGCTATTTGGGGTGCCTATAGGAATAATAGTTTTGTTTGTAATCTCCATAATACTGTTTGTTACCATAATTGGAGCAGGACTGGGAGTTGTAACTCTTGCATCAAACTTCATATTAACCATACTATATGTACTGCTGATATATATCAGTACCGTATTTTTATCTTTCTTTATAGGCAGAATGATACTTTACAAAACAAGCTTGAATATGGATAAATACGGCTGGAAGGTTTTAGCTTATCTGATAGGCCTGGTTATAGTAGTAGTTGTGTATAGTATTCCATTTGTCGGTTGGTTGTTTAAACTAGCAGGAACACTTTTTGGATTCGGCGGATTAATGCTGATTACAAAAGACTGGCTGATGGGATTGAAAAAAAATAAATAGCTTCGTTTTTTAAATAAAAATTTATTTAAGCATCACATTATAGTGGGTTGCTTAAAAATGAGGTTGCAATGAAAAAAATCCTTTTATACCTGCTGGTTATTTTAACAACTCTGATGTTTTCTTTAGCAGGCTGTAAGAATGAGGTAATTGGAACAGAAGAAGCAGAAGAGGTAATTGAAAATCATGCTGATAAGGAGCCCGGTGAATCTATAGAAGACAGGGTAGAAAATCTGCTTTCACAGATGACCCTTGAGGGAAAAATTGGTCAGATGACACAGATAGACAGAAACTATGTGGATGATGATACTATTATTGAATATGGTATAGGGTCAATACTTAGCGGGGGAGGCTCAACCCCTTCGCCCAATACTCCCGATGGATGGGCGGATATGTACGACAATTTTCAGAGGAAAGCTCTTTCCACCAGATTGGCCATACCCATTATTTATGGTATTGACGCGATTCACGGCCATAACAATCTTCTTAACGCTACTATTTTCCCCCACAATATCGGTCTTGGAGCAGCGGGAGACCCGGAACTTGTAGAGAAGGTTGCCCGGATTACTGCTATTGAAGTCACTGTTACCGGTATAGATTGGACTTTTGGTCCTTGTATTGCTGTTCCACAGGATGAACGATGGGGGAGAACCTACGAAGGGTTTAGTGAGGATCCTGAACTAGTATCCGAGCTGGGGGGAGCCGCAATTGAGGGTTATCAGGGAAATAATTTATCGGATAGCGATTCCATTTTAGCTTGTGCAAAGCACTTCGCAGGTGATGGAGGAACTGATGGTGGTGTTGACAGGGGTAATACCATATGTTCGGAAGAAGATTTTAGGGCAGTTTACCTTTATCCGTATTTAAATGTTCTTAAAGTCCCGGTGGGATCGGTTATGGTTTCTTTCAACAGCTGGAACGGGATTAAGGTGCACGGTAGTTCATATCTGATTAATGATGTGCTAAAAGAAGAACTTGGCTTTGAAGGCCTGGTGGTCTCAGACTGGCAGGGGATAAATGAAATTGACGGATCCGGCAGTATGGAAATGAGTAAACTTGATATTCAGACGGGT
>CAZHOY010000122.1:0-5441 GCA_964534695.1 uncultured Actinomycetota bacterium
GTGGAGTATGAATGCAGGGTGGATATAGATAAAAAAACCGGTGAGATAAAAATATTTAAGATTCTGGATGAAGATGGTAGCAAAGAAAAAGCAGAAAAAGATACCGGTAAGAAAAATGAAGTTGAAGTTACGCCTGATAATTTCGGTAGAATTGCTGCTCAAACAGCCAAACAGGTGATAAGGCAGAAAATTAAAGAAGCAGAGCGCGAGATTATGTATGACGAATATAAGGATAGAATGGGAGATCTGGTCACAGGCATAGTCCAGCAGAGTGATGCCAGATTTACTCTGGTAGACCTGGGTAAGGTAGAGGCACTGCTTCCTCCGTACGAGCAGGTTCCAAGAGAGAGATATAGGCATGGAGAAAGAATAAAATGCTATATTTCAGATGTAAGAAAAACCACAAAGGGTCCCCAGGTGATAGTATCCAGAACTCATACGGGATTAATCAGGAAGCTGTTTGAATTGGAAGTGCCTGAAATTTACGAAGGAATAGTGGAAATAAGAAGTGTTGCCAGGGAAGCAGGGCATAGAACCAAGATTGCAGTCAGTTCCAATGAAAAGAATATAGATCCTGTGGGAGCTTGTGTGGGTCCGAAAGGCTCACGGGTAAAAATGGTGGTTGATGAATTAGATGGAGAAAAAATAGATATTGTAGAATATAGTGACGATATCGTCACTTATATAAAAAATTCTCTGAGCCCCGCAAGGGTTCTAAAAGTTCTGACTGATGAAGATAAAAAATTTGCCTTAATTGTGGTTTCAAGTGACCAGCTTTCTTTGGCCATAGGAAGAGAGGGCCAGAATGCAAGGCTGGCAGCAAAATTAACAGGATGGAAAGTGGATATAAAGAGTGAAAATCAGTTTGAGGAAGAAATGGATGAAGCCAGAGAAAAGAGGTTAAAAGTGAAGGAAGAAGATGTCGAAGCCGGCCAGCAAAAAAAGGATTCAAAAAAACCTTAAATGTTTTAATATTATAAGCTTATGGATTATAGATAGATTGAGAAAATTATGGATAATAAAAAGAAAGAAATTAAAAAGAAACCGGAGAAAAAAGATACAGACAAACCTAAAACCGAGTTAAAGGTTAAATCCCCTCCCAAAGCTAAGAGTAAGGCTAAAAAGGAAGAAAAGTCAAAGACTGGGAACAAAAGCGTTAAAGAGACGAAAATCGATGTCAGGAGTAAAGCAGGTTCTGCGGTAAAGGCTAAAAAGGAAAAAGCAGTTAAAACAAAAGCAGAGGGAAAAACCAGAGCAAGGGGTAAGGGTAAGACTGCCATAAAAATTGCGGATAATTCCGGAGGAAGAAAGGCAGCTAAAGTAGAAAAGAAGGCTGTCTCTGAAAGGAAGACGGAGAAAAAATTAGAAGTCAGGGCAAAGGAACCTAAACCAAAAATGGATTGGGAAGAAGCAAAGAGAAGAAGTATCAAGAGTGTTATCGACAAGGAGCTTGATAAAGAAGAGAAGCAAGGAAAGTTAAGGCCAAAATTAATCCGTAAGAGAAAAATTATCTCGGCTAAAAAGTCAGAGAGTAAAAAAGCCTTAAAAGAAGAAGGCGGGGGCACAAAGGAAAAATTAAAAAAGAGGCCGGAAATAAAGAAGGTAATTGAAATTTCCGAAGGGATAACCACAAAACAATTATCGGAGAAAATAAACATTCCTTCAAATGAGATGATTAAGCTGTTGTTTGATATGGGTGAGATTATTAATGTAAATCAATCTTTAAGTAAAGATTTAATAGAATACTTATCCCACGAATATAACTTTAAATACCATATTGTAGGTTTTGAAGAGAAATTAGATGAAGTTTACAAAGATGATGAAAAGGATTTAAAAATCAGGCCCCCCATTGTAGCTGTAATGGGTCATGTAGATCACGGGAAAACAACGTTACTTGACGCTATAAGAAAAACCAGTGTTGCAGGCAGCGAAGTAGGTGGAATAACCCAGCGTATAGGTGCTTATCAGATTGAATATAAGGAGAAAAAAATCACTTTTATAGACACCCCGGGCCATGAAGCATTTACCTCTATAAGAGCAAGGGGAGCAAAAGTTACCGATATTGCCGTAATTGTAATAGCTGCCGATGATGGTATTATGCCCCAGACCATAGAAGCCATAAATCATGCCAAGGAAGCCGGGGTTACTATCGTAATTGCTATTAATAAGATAGATCTTCCAAATTCCAATCCTGATAAAATAAAACAGGGCCTTACCGAATATAATTTGGTAACCGAAGAGTGGGGCGGAGACACTATTTGTGTGGAGATTTCAGCCAAGAAAAAGACTAATCTGAATGAACTTCTGGAGATGATTCTGCTGGTTGCGGATATGAATGAAATAAAGGGTAATCCGGATTCTGAAGGTACCGGAATTATAATTGAATCAAGATTGGATAAGGGTATGGGTTCTGTAGGTACGGTTATTGTAAAGAGAGGAGAAATAAAGGTAGGGGATTCTTTTGTAACCGGGGATTCACTCGGGAGGATAAGATCCATCAGAGATGAGAACGGCAAAGGTCTGAAAAATGCAGTTTTATCACAACCGGTTGAAATTGCAGGTTTCTCTTCGATACCCAAAGCCGGGGATAAATTGTTTATAGTTAAAAATGAAAAGGTAGCCAAGGAACTTCTTAATAGAAAAGATTATGAGAAAAAAATGATGAGGGTTGCGGAAACAAGAAAGGGTCTGACTCTGGAGAGATTATCGGAACTATCCAGAGAAAGCGAAATAAAGAAGTTAAAAATAGTTCTAAAGGCGGAATCAGGTGGTTCACTTGATGCAGTAGAAAAATCCCTGGGCAAGATAAAAGATGAGAAGGTAAAGATTTACATTATACATAAAGCAATTGGTGCCATAAATGATAGCGATGTTATGCTGGCAGCGGCCTCAGATGCAATTGTGATTGGTTTTGGCGTAGTACCAACGCAGAAAGCGGATGAGTTGTATAAAAAAGAAAAAGTAGAAGTCAGGACTTATGATATTATTTACAAATTGATTGATGATATCACCCTTGCCTTCAAGGGGCTTCTGGAACCTGAGGTAAAGAGAATTGATAAGGGCAAGGCTGAGGTAAGGGAGACATTCAAACTGCCTAAGGTAGGAATAATCGCAGGTTGTTATATCCTTGAAGGTGAAGTTGAAAGGGGCAATTTAGCTAATGTATTAAGAGAGGGTAAGTTAATTTATGAAGGGAAGATTATAACTCTCCATAGATTTAAAGAAGATGTAAAAAAAGTGGCCTCAGGCTATGAGTGCGGGATAAGGCTGGAAGATTATCAGGACCTGGTCAAGGGCGATGTACTGGAATTTTATGAAGAAAAATAATTCTTTTAATGGTAGTGATTGAGGTGAATAGGTCAAGAAAAGCCGAGATAGATTTGAAGAGAGAAATAAGTTTTATTATTAATAATAAAGTAAAGGATCCCAGAGTAGGATTTATAACCATTACCGATACAAGATTATCATCGGATTTTAAGTGTCTGGATGTTTTTGTCAGCATTATGGGTGAATATGAAAACATAAGCAGCAGCCTGAAGGTACTGAAAAAATGCTGCGGATTCATACAGAAAAATCTAAGCAGAAGATTAAAACTTAAAAATGTGCCCCGTATAAGATTCTTATATGACAAATCGGTTGATGAAGGTATGAGAATATCGAATATACTGGAAAATTTGAATAAAGGTAAGTGATCTCAAAAAGGTAGTTTAATTGGATAATAAAAAGTCATACAATCAGATATCAAAAATCATAAACGATAATAAAAAATTCTTAATTACAACCCATGATTATCCTGATGGCGATTCATTGGGCTCACTGATAGCTTTGTATCAGTTATTGTCTCAATTAAAAAAGGAGGTGATGGCAGTTTGCAGAGGTGAATTGCCTTACCAGTACAGCTTCCTGCCTGATATTGATAAAATCAGGAAAGATATGGGAGGGATAGACTTATCCGGGAAGGATCACGTCTGTTTTTGCCTGGATTGCGCAGATGAGAATAGGATGAACCTGGACTTTAAGGTATTGAAGGAGAGTGTAAGATGCATAATAAATATAGACCATCATAAGAATAATACCAATTTTGGCTATATAAACCTGGTGGATGATCAGAAATCCGCAACTTCCGAAATTTTATATGAGCTTATAGATAAACATTACAGAAATCTTTTAAACCGTAAAATAGCACTGGGGCTTTATGTAGGAATATTGACCGATACCGGTAAATTCCAGTACAGCAATACTAACCATATTGTACACAGGGTGGTAAGCGATCTCTTAAGTTTTAATCTGTCTCCTTCGGAAGTGTATAAACATATATATGAAAATGAACCTCTGGCAAGATTTAAGTTAATCCAGCTTGTTTTTGGTAGAATCGTATATATTCGGTCCTGTGGATTAATATACTCATATGTTATGGAAAGGGATTTTAAAAGATTAAAACTACCCTTTTCTGCTCAGGATGAAATCATTACCTTGCTGAGAAGTGCAAAGAAAGCAAAGGTTACGGCTTTAATAAAACAGACCGGCAGAAAATGTTTTAAGGTGAGTCTGCGTACTTCGAATAATAATATTGATTTATCCAGGATTGCAAACGGTTTTGGAGGCGGGGGGCACAAAATGGCGTCAGCTTATTCTGATAATGGAAGTTTGAAAACTGTAATTGGAAATTTAAAGAAATCTGTAGGAGAAAATATTTAAGGATTATGAATAATATGAACAGGAAATCTGATCTGCTGAAAGACTTTAATGGAATAATACTTATAAATAAATTGCAGGGTGTAATTTCCTATAATGTTATAAGAAGCATCAAAAGAGTTTTTTTTTAAAAAAAATCGGTCATGCAGGCACGCTTGATCCTATTGCAGAAGGACTGCTGATTGTTTTGGTAAATAAAGCCACCAAACTATTTAATTATTTCCTGGATTTTAAAAAAGAATATATTGCAGAAATAAAACTGGGAGTTGTAACAGATACTTGGGATACTGATGGAAAGGTTCTGGAAAAAAATAAGGTAGAAAATATAAATGCCGGAAAAATATACCAAATCCTGGGTAAATTAATTGGAAAGAATGCACAGATGCCGCCTGTTTACTCAGCAGTTAAATTTAAAGGCAAACCGTCATATAGTTTCGCCAGGAGGGGCCAGAGCATAGAATTAAAACCAAGAATGGTGGATATCTATAATCTGGAGCTTATTTCCATGGATAAGGATTTACTTACTCTCAAGGTAAGCTGCGGTTCAGGAACCTATATCAGATCTCTGGTTCATGAAATGGGAGAGAAATTAGGCTGCGGGGCTGCAATGAAAGGATTAAGAAGAACTGCGATAGGAGATTTTAAACTGAAAAACAGCGTCAGTGTTGAGAATTTAATAAAAGAAAAGACAGGGAAGGATGATGATTTTTTATCCAGCCCATATCTAATATTCATAGAAAGATTGC
>CAZHOY010000123.1:0-5401 GCA_964534695.1 uncultured Actinomycetota bacterium
ATGATCCACAGGGAAGGTTCCATTCTTTTTGTCATGCCGTTCCCGGGAAGTGGCATCTTACGGGGGTAACACTCTCAGCTGCCGGATCACTCAGATGGTATTTTGATAAGTTTGGGCCGACCAGAGATATAATCAAAGACTTCCCAGATATAGAAGGATATGACTTACTGGATAAGCAGGCAGAGAGGGCACCGGTTGGATCGGATGGACTTATTTTTTTACCGTACCTGTCAGGGGAGAGGACACCGTATGCTGACCCAGATGCAAGGGGAATATTTTTTGGAATATCTTACTTACATGGGCCGGATCATTTTGTAAGATCAATTATGGAAGGAGTGGCTTTCAGCCAGCTGGATTGCCTTTCTCTGGTAAGAAGACTTAACATAAATTCGGACAAGATAATTTTATTCGGAGGTGGTGCAAAAAGCAGTACCTGGAGACAGATTATATCAGACATCCTAAATTCTAAAGTCATAACCTTAAATGTTGAAGAAGGCCCTGCTTTTGGTGCTGCAATTATAGCTGGTGCAGGATGCGGTATATATTCAAGCATTGAAGAAGCAGTTGACAGAATAATATATAAGGAAAAGGAAAATAATCCGGTAGATGAAAATGTAAAAAAATATAAGAAATTTTATACAATTTATAAATCATTATACATGGATTTAAAAGATAATTTTAAAAAATTAAGCAGATTACAACAGTAGGAAATTGATAAAACGCTGATAAAGGAAAGTATTGATATAGCAGGTAGGGCAGGCTGTAGTTTATCAAGAGGTGAGAGATGTCCCTTGATAGAATTTTTTATATAAGGAGCCATTAAAATGACAAAACAATACGGTACGCAAAAAGAATCTTATCTGGATGAAAGCCAAATAGTTGACAAAAGAGTGGAAAATCTTTTATCCCTTATGACCCTGGATGAGAAAATTGCTCAGATGAGCGGTATTTGGGTATATGAAATATTGGAAGGAAAGCAGTTTTCAAGCCATAAGGCGGATCTCCTTATGGGTCACGGAATTGGACAGATAACCCGTCTTGGCGGGGCGAGCAATTTCGATCCGAAAATTTCTGCCGGAGTAGCAAACAAAATACAGAAATATCTTTCTGAAGATACGCGTCTCGGTATCCCGGCCATCATACATGAAGAATCCTGCAGCGGATATATGGCCAGGGGAGCTACCTGTTTTTCTCAAACCATAGGTGTGGCCAGTACCTGGGATCCTGAACTGGTAGAAAAAATGGGTGCTGTTATAAAGGAGCAAATGAGATCGGTAGGCGCCCATCAGTCGCTTGCACCGGTGCTTGATATTTCCAGGGATGCAAGATGGGGAAGGGTGGAAGAAACTTTTGGAGAAGACCCCTATCTTGTATCGAAAATGGGTACATCCTACATAAAGGGAATTCAGGATAGAGACTGGAGGCAGGGTGTAATGGCAACAGGAAAACACTTTGTGGGATATGGTGTTTCTGAAGGAGGAATGAACTGGGCGCCGTCACATATTCCAAAAAGAGAACTGTACGAGGTGTTCCTTATGCCTTTTGAAGCAGCTGTTAGAGAAGCAGGGATTGCATCTATAATGCCGGGATACCATGAATTGGATGGAGTTCCCTGTCACAATTCAAAAGAGCTGTTAAAAGATATACTTAGAGATAAATGGGATTTTAAGGGACTAGTAGTATCCGATTATTTCGGTATCAATATGCTGCATGAATACCATCATACCGCAAAAGATAAGAAACATGCAGCCAAGCTTGCCCTTGAGTCAGGGATCGACATTGAACTTCCAAGCACCGATTGCTACGGAAAACCATTGAAGAATGCAGTAGAAAAGGGTTTTATACAGGAATCAGCAATTGATACAGCTGTTTCAAGAATACTTAAAATGAAATTTTTACTTGGTCTTTTTGAAGATCCTTATGTAGATGAAAAAAAACCTTTAAAAGTTTTTGATACACCAGAGCAGAGGACACTTGCACATAAAATAGCACAAAAATCGATTGTGCTTCTGAGAAATGAGGGAAATTTACTTCCTATCAGAAAAGATATTAAATCAATAGCAGTAATCGGTCCAAATGCAGATACGGTAAGAAATATTATCGGTGATTATGCATATCCCTGCCATGTGGAAGCACTAAAAGAGATGAGCAAGGATAAAGAAATATTTAATACTCCTGTACCTGAAAAAGTAGAACTGGCTGATAGTTTTGTGCAGATGTCAAGCATATTGGAAGGAATAAAAGAAAAGATCTGCAGAGAAACTGTAATTAATTATGCAAAGGGCTGTGATGTAAAGAGTGATTCAAGGGATGGTTTTGCAGAAGCTATTGAAGCTGCAAAAAAATCCGAAGTGGCAGTTGTGGCAGTGGGTGACAAGTCAGGACTTGTTGGGGACTGTACAAGCGGGGAGTCCAGAGACAGGGCTGATCTTAATCTCCCGGGGATACAGGAGGAACTTGTAAAAGCCGTATATAAAACAGGCACTCCGGTAGTTGTTATTCTTATAAACGGCAGGCCATTATCAATCAATTGGATTACCGAAAATATACTATCAGTAATAGAAGCATGGCTGCCGGGTGAAGAAGGAGCACAAGCTGTAGCAGATGTTCTTTTCGGGGATTATAATCCGGGAGGAAAACTGCCCATATCCTTTCCAAGATCTGTGGGTCAGATACCGGTATATTATAATCATAAACCTTCCGGCGGACGTTCACACTGGAGAGGTGATTATGTCGAGTTGAGCAGTAAACCGATATTTCCATTTGGTTACGGGCTCAGCTATACCAGTTTTAAATATAATAATATGGTTATTATACCGGAGAGCATATCTCGGGAAGGCCAGGTTGAAATAAGCGTTGATATAAGAAATACAGGATCCTTTAAAGGGGATGAAGTAGTGCAGTTATATATAAATGACACTCAGTCTGAAATGACAAGACCGGTAAAAGAACTAAAAGGCTTTAAGAGGGTAACTTTAGAGACGGGACAGAAAAAAACGGTTACGTTTATCCTTTCAATAGAACAGCTGGGCTTCTACCGCAAAGATATGAAATATGTTGTAGAACCTGGAAACATAAAAGTTATGATAGGAAGTTCCTCAGAGGATATACGTTTGAAGGGAGAATTTAAAATAAAAGGCGATATAAAAGAAATAAGAAATAAAAAGAAATATTTTACCTCAGTAGAAGTTAAATGAGAATGAAGAGATTTTAGGCAGAAGAATAAAGATTTTTTATATTTTCTATGAAAGATTATTGTTATTTTAGTTATATAAATTAGTTACATAATTGGCTTGACTAACTAATATTTTTATTTTATAATAACCAAATATCATATCAATAATTTTCTAAAGAATTTTTACACTATGACATCTGTAAGAAAGCAAAAAACAATCAAGCAAATAAACAGAAAAGTCATATTAAATCTTCTGCGCAATTCGGGAGAATTATCAATATCCGAACTTTCAAAAAAAGCAAATCTGAGTAAGCCCACATTAATGAAAATAATGAATTATTATATAAAAAAAGGGCTTGTTGTTATTACAGGTAAAGGCAGTTCCACAGATGAAGGCGGCAAGAAACCAAACATTTACAAATTTAATGAAAATGGCGGCTATGCTGTTGGTATAAATATATCAGCCAACAGACTGTTTGCTGTTATTACCAACCTAAAAAGCGAGATTATTGATGAAATATCAATAGTTCTGAAAACAGATGAAAAGTTTGATAGTGTTTTAAAGAAAATAATTGATTTATATAATTATCTTGCAAAAAATACTAAGATAAACAGAAAAAAAATAACCGGTCTTGCAGTTGGAGCATACGGTATAACCGATTTCTCAAAAGGGAAAGTTATTTTTTCCCCACATTTTCCATCATGGGGTAAAAATCTGGAGCTAAAGAAGAAAATAGAAGAACAAATACCCGATAAAATACCAATTTTTATTGATAACCATGCAAGATTTCAAGTTTTTGCTGAAAAATCTTTAGGCTTGGCTAAAGAGAAAAATAATATCGTTGCCATCCAGGCAGGTAAAGGAATGGTAGCAGGAGTAATAATAGAGAATGAAATTAAAAGGGGCAATCATTCTTTAATTGGTGAAATAGGGCACATGATAGTGGATCCTGAGGCAAGAGAAATCTGTGCATGCGGAGGAAAGGGCTGTTTTGAAGTAATGGTATCAACCGATAGGGTACTAAGGCTGGCCAAAGAAAAGTATAAAGAATATCCGGATTCTATTATTTTTGATAATGGAAATCCCGATGATTTGGATATTTATAGTATATTTAATGCATCAAATAAGGAAGATAGCCTTGCATTGGTTCTGATGGATGAGATAATTAACTGGTTTGGGATTGGCGTTTCCAATATTATTCTTATGTACGATCCTCAAGTTATGATTATTCAGGGTATTTTTTCCAAAGCAGGAAAATATTTCCTGGAAAGTTTAAGAAAAAAGATAAATGAAATTTCGTTATTTTCCATAAAGAGAGGTACAGAAATTGAATATTCTGAACTTGGCGATAAAGCCGGGGTACTTGGAGCAGCATCATACGTTCTATCAAACTATTTTAAATAATTTATTTTTAATGCAAATATATGATAAGACAAAAAGATACTATAGGGAGGTGTGTATGGGATAAAAATGGAGATTTGTTTAAAATTTATTATAGTATTATGTTAAACAAATCTCAGCTACATTCTATTAATAATAGAATTTTGTTAAAAGGAGATGAAGAAAGTGAAAAAAATACTGATTTTTACTTTAATCGCTGTTTTTACGGTTTCAATGCTGCTTATTGGAACTTCCTGTAAGGAAGAAGCAGCAGCTGAAGAAGAAGCTGAAGAAGCCGTTGTGGAAGAGGAGGAAGAAGCCGTTGTGGAAGAGGAGGAAGTATCAGTTGAGCCAGTTACTATTAGTTGGTGGCATATACAGACTGAAGAAACTCAAAAAGCTTTGTGGCAGGATTTAGCTGACCAGTATATGGCTGCTAATCCAAATGTTACCATTGAAGTTACAGTTTTGGAAAATGAAAATTTCAAAGCGAAAATGACAACAGTTATGCAGACTGGCGAAGTACCGGATATTTTCCAGAGCTGGGGCGGCGGTACTATGAATGATCAGGCTGAAGCAGGTCTACTTAGAGACATTACAGTAGAGCTTGCTACAGACGGCTGGGGCGATACATTCTCACCAGGTGCTCTGGGTGTTTATGCCTATGATGGAGTAAATTATGGTGTGCCGAGAGATATGGGAATGGTTGGTTTCTGGTACAATACTGATTTATTTACTCAAGCAGGAATCGATGCTCCACCTGCCACCTGGACTGAGCTTCTTGATGATATTCAGGCACTAAAGGATGCAGGTATTACTCCTATTGCTGTTGGTGCAGGAGACAA
>CAZHOY010000124.1:0-5363 GCA_964534695.1 uncultured Actinomycetota bacterium
TGCTTTAATTAAAGACGCCACATTTTCTTCACCGATTTTATCAGAGACAACTATAAATGGAACAACTGTATTTTTCTGCCTTATAGCCTTTATTGCGTTTACTAGCTTAAGGCCGTATGGGTTATAGTCACCCAATATTACATTCCATTCATCTTTGCTTGCGGATTCGATTAAACTCTTGCAGGTATCTACTATTTTATATTTTGGATCATAACCCCTGCGTTTTATCTCATTTAATATTATCAGTGCGTTATCTTTTGACTTTTCTATCAGTAATACATTAATATCCTTTTCTATTTTCATTATACGATACCCTAATATTTTTACATTTACGCTCTTTTAATTATTGATTATATACTAAATAATTCAATAATTCATTAATTGAACCCTACTTATCTTCCTATTTTTATGTTTAAGCATCTACCCGTTTCTGTATTAAGTTGATAAAATTGTCAACTTATAATTAAGCAAAAAACTTATAGAACTTATCTTAATAATATATTATTAGTTATAGGATTATCTGAAAGTAATAAAATATTAAACCTATATGTAGCAATATGATATATTCTAATAAAAATTTTAATGTAGCATTGAAAGAAATAATAGAAGAAAAGAAAATAAAACTCAGAAGTCTGGGTAAAAAGACAAACCTAAATTATAGTTATTTCAGTAAACTAAAAAAAAGAATAAATCATCCTCCCATTTCAACCATAAAGTTAATTTCTAGTGGATTGAGTATACCTCCCGAATACTTCCTGGAATACAGAATTTACAAGATTGAACAACTTCTTAAGAAAAGTCCCCAGCTTATAGATATAACCCACGACTATATTAACGACCTCATCACTAAAGACCATCTCAAAGTGGCTGAAAGAAAAAAGCCATTCACAAAAAATTAAAATTATTATATTTTAACTACATCATCTTAATCTATATTGATATGGAACTTTTAGAACTGGAAAAATCATTGGATAAAATATTAAGTAAATGTGTACTATGCCCCCACAGATGTAGGATTAACCGTAATGATGAAAAAGGTTTCTGCAGTGCAGGATTTGAACCTGTAATATCATCAGCTATACCCCATCATGGAGAGGAACCTCCTATCTCGGGAAGCAGGGGTTCGGGAACCATATTCTTTTCTTACTGTAATATGAAATGCGTATACTGTCAGAACTATCAGATAAGCCAGGAACATGAAGGAGCAAAAAACAGCATACCGGGTCTTGCCAATAGCATGATTATGCTGCAAAATTCAGGCTGCCATAATATTAATTTCGTTTCCCCTACCATATGGATCCCACAGATAGTAAAAGCTCTTTCCGCTGCCAGAAATAAGGGACTCCTGGTTCCCGTTGTATTCAATACCGGCGGATATGATAACCCGCAAATCATAAAAATGCTGGATAAAGTCATAGACATTTATATGCCGGATATGAGGTACAGCGATGACCATATGGCCGGAAAATATTCAATGGTTGAAGATTATGTCCGGTATAACCGCCAGTCAGTTAAAGAAATGTACAGACAGGTGGGAGGACTGAAACTTAATCCTGAAGGGGTAGCTTTAAAAGGGCTGCTGATAAGACTTCTTGTCCTGCCCCACAATATTGGCGGGATTAAAAAAACCCTGGATTTTATCAAAAGCGAACTTTCTACTGATGTTTATCTAAGCATCATGGCCCAGTATCATCCAGTTTATAACGCTCACAGATACCCCCAATTAAGCAGAAGAATTACAGCAAAAGAGTACCTGGAAGTAGTGAGATACGCTGAAAAGAAAGGCTTTAGTTCCGGATGGACCCAGGATTATATACTACCGGGCAGCAAAGAGGATTTATTTATACCTGATTTTAACAGTAAGAATATATTTAAATATTATAAGGAATAAATTTTTATGACCTTTCCTTTTTCCAGGCTTCCAGTTCCTCCAGCGAGAGTGTGTTTAGAACATCCTTTTTTTGCAGGCCTGCTCTTCTGGCAATATCTACTCCCAGCCCTATCATATCCATATTATTGGGACGGTGGGCATCCGTATTTATAACCAATTTTACACCCATATCCCTCGCCTTTCCGGCATTTTCCTCATTAAGATCCAGCCTTAGAAAGTAAGAATTTATTTCCAGGGCCTTATTATTTGCCGCTGCTGCTGAAATTAGCCTGTCAATATCAATATCATAAGGCGCTCTGTTCCCAAATACTACCCCTGTGGGATGGGCGATGAAATCAATGTATTTATTCTCTACCGCACTGATCATTCGGGCCGTATTCTCATCCCCTGTGTTTAAAAAGGATGAATGCACCGATCCTATGGCAATATCCAGCCTGGCCATAATATCCTCAGGATAATCCAGTTTGCCTATCCCTTTTATATCGATTTCCGAACCCATCAAAATCTTAAAATCCTTTAGTGTGGATTTAAGGTGATTGATATATTTTATTTTCTCCATGATTCTTGCCGCATTAAGGCCCCTTCCATAATAGTTACCTGCAGAGTGGTCAGAAATGGCTATATATTCATAATTAAACTTTTTAATCCTTTTAACCATATCATCAATATCTATAAGCCCGTCACTCCATCTGGAATGAATGTGAAGATCACCTTTTATATCTTCCCTCCTTAGTAACGGTGGAATCAGGAAATTTTTTGCCAGCTCTATTTCTCCACAATCCTCCCTTATTTCGGGAGGTATATACTGTAGACCCAGCTTTTTGTAAATATGTTGTTCATATACGGTTAAATCAGAGTAAAGATTATGTTTTTGACCTTCCCTGCTGCTTTTGGTAGGACTTGTAATCTCTATCCTTCCTCTGTCCAAATATCCTTTTTGCTGGGCTGCTCTTTCCAATTTTTTCAAATGCTTCTTACTCCCGGTGGCATACAACACATCCACGGCCCAATATTTCTGGCTGCTTATAATAAATTCGATTTCAATTCCAAAATCAGTTTCATACCTTGCACTTATATTTTCCCGTCTTATATCCTCTCCGGTTAATTTCTTAATAAAATCAAGCGATTTAATTTCATTAAGAAGATTTCTGCTCCTTTCAATATTATATGAGGTACGGTTAAAATAAGGCAACACCAGTATATCGATATCTCTTACCGTAGATGTTTTTCTTCTCAGGGAACCGACCACAGCTGTTTTTTCGACATCCTTTATCTTTCCCAGACTCTTTTTTATATGCCCTAAATATAGTTCAACCTGCCACCTTGGAAACTTTCCCTTTATGGCTCCCATATAGTCAAGTGATTGTTTGAGCCTTCCAATATAGAACTCACCGGTTTTATTGCCAAATAAATCCTCTCCGGAAAGAGTATGGGCAAACTTATGGCTGTCAGCCAATCTGTCTTTTAGCTCTTTCAGGCTTTTAATATTAAAGGTTTCATAGATTTTAAATATTCTCTTTTTACCCAGGCCGCTTATTTTTATAAATCTTATTAATTCTTCGGAATATTTTGATTTTATTTCTTCATATAATTGTACTTTTCCTGTGTTCAGATATTCTTCTATAAAACTGCAGGCAGGACTTTCCGCATTTATAAGATCCCTCAGTTTTCCGCTGTTGTAAATCTCCTTTATACTCCTTGGGCTGTCCCTTAAGGTTCTTGCTGCCACAATAAGTCCTAATGATATACTTCTGTCTTTTGAGTCTGATTTTTTAATCTCGGCAATATCTGTAAGAATTTCCGCCAGCTTTGAATTAATCATTTTATAATATTTTATATGTTATAATTATTTTTTATGAATATTTAAAACAGGTTATTATACCATAAAACACCATGAGTTATGAAAAGGCCAAATAATTATACCAAATCAAAAATTAACCAGAATTATCAGCTACTAAGGGATCATATGATACAGAATCAGATTATTTCCCGCGGAATCAAGGATAAAAAAGTTCTGGATGCCCTCAGAAAAGTGCCCCGCCATATTTTCGTGGAAGAGTCATATAAAGACTCGGCCTATGAAGACAGGCCGCTTCCTATCGGATACGGCCAGACAATATCGCAGCCATATATTGTTGCACTTATGACCGAGAGTCTGGATCTATCCGGAGATGAAAAAGTCCTGGAAATCGGGACCGGTTCCGGTTATCAGGTGGCAGTGCTTGCCGAAATATCAAAAGAAGTCTATACCGTAGAAATAATTGCTCCACTTTATAAAAAGAATAAAAAGCTGCTTGGAAAATATAAAAACATAAAAATAAGCAACCATGATGGTTATATTGGATGGAAAAAATATGCTCCCTATGACAGGATAATTGTAACTGCTGCCCCCGATTATATTCCCCAGCCCCTTGTAGAACAGCTTAAAGATGGAGGAACTATGGTAATTCCCGTTGGCCCTTCAAGCTGGAATCAGGTACTTTATAAGATAATAAAACACGGAAGCAGACTTAAAAAAATAAACTTGTGCAGTGTAGCTTTCGTACCCCTGACCAGGATACAGTAAATATAAAAACCTCTAGGAGTCTTCTTAATATACCTAATTACTTTAATTAATATTTTATAACAAATATTTACTTTTAGTTATTAATATGTTTTAATATATGTATTAAAACTTTAAATTAATAAAATATATGGAATTAAGTAATAACTTACTGAAAAATTTAATAGATGAGGAGCCACTTCCCATAAAATGGGAGAGCAGAATCGGAGATATACTGGTGAATGGAGGCTGTATATCTCAGGAGGAACTCTATAATGCCCTGAGCATACAGAAAAGAGAGGGTGGAAAACTGGGCTGGATACTGATAAGCAACGGTTTTATAACCAGGCTGCAGTTTTACAGGACACTCTCAGAAAAGTTTAACCTACCTTTTGTATCCGGTAGTATTGAGGAAAATCTTAAACAGCTTGATACGGTCCTGCTCCAAAAGATTGAACCTGAAGAAGCTATCAGGTTCCAGGCGCTGCCGCTAAATATAGCAGGCGATAAACTTACTATTTTAACCTCATACCCCAGAAATAAACAAACTCTGGAACATTTTAAAGATAAATTTGGTGTAAGTGGCATAGAGGAAATGGTAATAACAGATCAGGATCTATCAAACCTGGTAAAAAAATTCTTTAAAAGAAGCCTCCATAACAAAGCTATATTCGGCTTGTTCAACCGGGAACCTGATGAATCTGCATTCATTAGAATGACCAAACCGCAGGTAATATTTTTCTGGGTGGCACTGCTTTGTATTACTATCGGTATGTGGTTCTACACCGATCAAATGCTGATCGGCTTTTTTGCCATTATACAGATATTTTATCTCTTTTCTATATCCTATAAATTCATTATAAGCATGGCGGGGATAAAAAACAGGTATACCATCGGTAAAGATAATAAAGATAAAAAGGACCAAAAAAT
>CAZHOY010000125.1:0-5280 GCA_964534695.1 uncultured Actinomycetota bacterium
TTCTTTCTTTGTAAGTTTTATCTCTTTATCACTTATAAAAACTTGTTCCTTTTCAATGTCCATTTTTAAATTAAAGGTACTCAATATATTTTCCTTATTCTCTGAGGTTCTCCTCAGCAGAGCCCTTATTCTGGCAAGAAGTTCAGAAAATTCAAATGGTTTGGTAAGGTAATCATCGGCGCCGCAATTTAATCCGTTCACAATGTTTTCAATTTGTTTTTTTGCTGTAAGCATTAGTACAAAACTTTCCACTTTCTCCTTTCTTATCCTTCTGCACAAATCTTCTCCTGTCATATCGGGCAACATTAAATCCAGAATTATAATGTCATAATCATAATCTTTTATCAGATGATAGCCTTCCTGCCCGTTATAGGCTACATCCACCATAAATTTATGCTGTTCCAGTCCTAACTTGAGATTATCTGCTACTGACTTTTCATCTTCGATTATTAATATTTTCACTTAAAAATCTTTATTCTTAATAATGTTTTTTATTAGAAATAAATTTATAGCAAAAATTATTCATGTCTTAATGAATTAATGGGATTCAACCTGGCTGCTCGCATAGCCGGGAATATTCCAAAGATTAGCCCTATAGCTGTAGAAAAAGATAAAGCTAAAATTATGGGAAAGGCAGTAATTAAAGAGCTTAAATCAGTAAAAATACTTAGTAACCAGGTTACAATACTCGCAAATCCTAAACCCATAATTCCACCAGATAGACTTAATACCATGCTTTCAGTTAAAAATTGGACCAAAATATCCCTGTTATTGGCACCTATTGCTTTTCTTATACCAATCTCCCTGGTTCTTTCGGTTACCGACACAAACATAATATTCATAATTCCTATCCCTCCCACCAGAAGTGAAATAGCGGCAATACTGGCCAGGGTAATTACCAGTATATCTGTTACCGAGCTTGCAACTTCAAGTAACTGGGCTGAGCTTCTTATTTCAAAATCATTGCTTTCTCCGGGTAATATGTGGTGCTGTACTCTAAGTATGGATTTCGATTCTTCAATAGCCTGATCAATAATCTCTTCACTTTCTACTTTGGCCATTATTTGATTAACTGTATCTACACCATAGATTTTGTTCTGTGCAGTAGTAATGGGTATATATATAGAATTATCAGGACTCATACCAAAAGTATAACCTACTGATTCCAGCGTACCCATTACCGTAAAATTCTTGCCATCTATTTTTATGGTTTCACCTATAGGATTGGTCTTTCCGAAATAATCGCTTACCACGTTATATCCCAGAACAACAACGCTGGATAAATTGGATACGTCACCGGAAGTAAAAAAACTCCCTTCATCTATGCTATAATCCTGAAGGATTATATAATCTTCAGTAGTACCAGTTATGCTTGAATTTCCGCTCCAGCTCATATAAGAAATAGTGGCATTACCACTTAAAACAGGTACCACTTCGTCAAGCAGTGTTGCTTCCTCTTTTAAAGCATACACATCTTCCAGATATAATTCTCCTGCCACGATTTCTTCCTCTTCCTCTTCAAATCTACTCATGAATCCCCCACCCTGATTTGTGCCTGATCCCATCCTGACTTCCATACTGCCAGACTGGCTTTCATTTGATTCAATCATTATTTCTCTATTACCCATATATATCTGTTCTCTTCCCGGAGAAATAGTAATTACATTTATACCCATACTCTGAATATTTTCGGTTATAGAAGCTTCTGCACCTGCTCCTACTGACATGACTGCTACTACAGAACCTACTCCTATTATGATTCCAAGCATGGTTAGAAAAGACCTTAGTTTGTTTAAACCCAGGGATTTAAAGGCGATTTTTATGTTTTCAAACACTCTCTTCATTACAAAACATTCTCCTCTATGTTATTTATTTTATCCTCCAGCTTTGGCATTTCCTCCAACTTTTTCCGGGCATCTACAGGTTCCTTTATCTTTTCTTCACCGGTTATGACACCATCTTTTAAATAAATTATCCTCCCTGCATGTCTTGCCAGATCAATTTCATGGGTTACAAATAAAATAGTTTTATCACGTCTGTTTAATTCCTGAAATATAGCCATTATTTCTTCTCCTGTCCTGGAATCCAGGTTACCGGTTGGCTCGTCGGCCAGTATTATAGTAGGATCATTTATCAGAGCTCTGGCAATGGCCACTCTCTGCCTTTGCCCACCCGATAGCTCACTGGGCCTGTGTTTCTCCCATTCTTTTAATCCTACCGAATTTATTACATCGATTATCATTTCCTTTCTGGACTTAAATAATCTTCCTTTGGAATAAATTAAAGGAAGTTCCACATTGCCTATAATATTGGTCCTTGGCAGCAAGTTAAAAGTTTGAAATACAAACCCAACTTTTTTATTTCTGATTTCCGCCAGCTGATTGTCATTTAGCTTTGAAACATCAACATCTTCCAGAAAGTAAGATCCTGAAGTCGGTATATCCAGGCATCCCAGTATATTCATTAATGTAGATTTACCTGACCCTGAAGGTCCCATTATAGACAGAAATTCACCTTTTCTCACTTCTAGATTAATCCCGTTTAAAGCATTTACCTTTACACTGCCGATCTTATACACCTTGGTAACCTTTTCGATATCTATAATTTTTTCTTCCATATTATAACTTACCTCCTTATAAACTTTTTATATTCTTGAAGTTATAACTATATCTCCTTCTTTTAATCCTGAAGTTATTTCTATATAGTAATAATCATTTATTCCAGTGGTTACTTCCACCTTACTTATAGACTCCATTATATTATCTGGCTGTACCTCATCCGATAGCAGAAGATCTACATAACTTTTATCACCTTCTTTATATACCGATTGTATTGGTACAAACAAAACATTATCTGCCTTTTTTGTTACAATATCAATATTAGCTGAAAATCCATAGAATATTTCAAATTCCTTACTATCACTAAAATTAATTATTATTTCGAAATTAATTATCCCGCTGTCCTCTGTTAAAACAGGTATAATTTTGTCAACTTTTCCTGAAAATTGGCTATCGGAATAAGCATCCAGGGTAATATATGCCTCATTACCTGTAGAAACCTTTGAAACATCAGTTTCACCTATGTTTGCCTTTATTATAAAATCATTGCTGACTATGGAAACCATATTTCCGCTATTCTGGTTTCCCGCTCTAAAATCTGATGAAAGAACCACTCCATCATAAGGAGCATAAATTATGTAGTTATTAATGATGTCATTCTTTGCCGATTCCAGGTCCATTTTAGCAAGCTCCAGCTGTATCTCCGCCTGAGTTATACTTTGTCTTGTTAATACTATCTGTGATTCAGCATTCTGAGAACTACTTAGATTATTCCAGTAAGCAGAAGATTGACTTATCAGTGCTTTATCGTAAGAAGATTCTGATGTAGATGTAGATGACTTATTCGATATTTTTGTAGATTCAAGCTGGTCTTCCGCTGATCCAACTTTTGACTCATATTGCGCCAGCTGTATATCAGTAATTGTTGGATCATTCTGGGCCAGCTGCAATTCCTTCTCTGCATCTTCCAGAGCACGTAAAGCGCTTCTATAAGATAATTCTGCATTACTGTTAGCGCTTTCAAGAGAAGTCAGTGCTGACTCTGTTGATTTTTCGGCCTGCTCCATGTTAATTTCTGCAAGTTGAACGGCTATATGATTCGAATCCAGGGCATTCTGATAATTAAGTTTTGCTGCCTTTAGTGAAATTTCCGACAATTCTATGTCCTTTTCCATTTGAGAAAGTTTTGCCATTCCATCAGAATTATCTAACCCTACCAATATATCTCCCTTTTTAAAAGAATCTCCTTTCTCCAGGGCCGATATTATTTCCCCCGAACCTTGTAAAGTATAAGTATTTTGAATATTTGAATCTATCGATCCCGTAGTTGACACTATTTGAAAAATATCTCCTTTCTGAACTTCAAATGTTTCAATACCCTGATCAGATATCTGTTCACCGGCAAAGGGCCCCATTCCCATACAGGACACTGAAAAAACCGAAATTAGAAGTATGGTAAATAGGTAAGCTGTATATAATATAATTTTACTTTTTACATTAATCATAATTTCCCCTTTTTAATTTTTTAGAGAAAATTATATAAAAAAAAAATGAAGAGAATGTGGAGAATAAAAGACACTTTTATTCTTTTAGTGCTTGCCTGCAGCAGAGTTTCTAATAACTATCTTCTTAACTTTTTTACAATTTTATACTGTATCCGTCATAAGCCATAACCACATCAACCTTTCCTTCCGAATACTGTTTCAGCCTGTCTGCCAGCTCCTTGCCATCCATAGTTACTATCTGTTTACCGCAGTGAGTTATGACCAATTTTGAAATACCGTACTTTTTACACCAGCCTATTATGGTCTTTATCCTGGTGTGTCCGAACAGCCGGTTATTTTTTCTTCTCACCATATTTATATTAAGACTGGACCCATCAGCTACAAGCAGGTCAATATCTTTTAGAATTGCTCTTTTATCTTCTTCAAAATCCAATATATCCGGAGCATAAATAATAGTTCTGTCTCCCCTTATTTTATACCCCACTGCGGGACAATTTAAGGAATGCATTACTTTATGCGCGCTTATTTCCAGATCTTTAAGATTATATTTCCTGCCTGTTTCGATTATCCTGTAATTCCCGGGTTTATTCTTACTATAGTCCAGAGTATCCCTGGTCAGATATACCGGAACATTTATTGTGTCCTCCTGTTTTAAGGTCCATATATAATGATCAGGATGAGCATGGGTTATTAAAATGAAGTCAAACTTTTTTATTTCATTTATTAATTTTGGGTTATACTTCATGCCAAAATCAATGAGAATATTGGTGCATTTATATCTGACAATTAAGGATGAATGATATTTATGTTTGGTACTACTTTCCTCAATCTCTCCCTTTGTACCCGGAAATTCAATAATCATATCTTATTTATTCCCTGATTTTTGCATTAAATTTTCTGCTCAGGTTCTCCAGTATTCTATTTATTATTATTTCCGTTTCCGTATCCTTTAAAGTTCTGGCATTATCCCTAAACTTAAGGGAGTAAGCCATGCTTTTTTTATTCTTCTCTATCTGTACTCCCCTGTATATATCAAAAAGTCTTACCTCTTTTAATAACTCCGTCCCGCTTTTTTTAATTTCATCTATAATATCTTCGTTCTTTACTTTCTGGTCAACTACTATTGCCAGATCGATGTCTATTGAAGGAAAGGGTGCCACAGGCTTGTATTCTCTGGATTCCTCTGCATTATTTATAAATTTGTCCATATTTATTTC
>CAZHOY010000126.1:0-5267 GCA_964534695.1 uncultured Actinomycetota bacterium
CTCTTGCACTTGTCCAAAGAACTGCTTTTCTTCTAGTGTCTGATAATTTATTCTTACCTGGAGTATAAGGAGGTATGCCTTCTTTATTTAATATAATTGATATCTTTTCAGCAGATAGCCTGTTATATACGCAGAGGTTAAAAATTTTTCTCATGACATCTACCTCTGAATATTTTCCGAGTAAAAGTTTTTCATCATAAAGCTCTAACTTTTTTGACTCAGGGTTTACCTTGTAAGCATAAGGTGGAAGCCCCCCTATCCACCTACCATTTTCAATGGCTCTTGCTTTTCCGAGCATACTCCTTAAAAGTATGTCATTTCTTTCCTTTTCAGCTACAAGCAGGTGTATCCCAAAAATGAACTTATCTTCAATAGATTCATATACAGCTTTTATTTCAACATTATGCCTTGCTAACTTTTTTGCAATATATAATGAATCTGCGGTATCTCTACCAAATCTGTCGCTTTTAAGAATTATTATTTGAGAAAACTTACCCTCAATTGCATCTTTTATCATTTCAGAGCCATTTGGCCTCTCATCAATAGACATTCCACCGGATACACCATTGTCATAGTAGGTCTTATAGACTTCCAGTTTATTATTTTCTGCATACTTCTCTAAATCCCTTTTCTGATTTTCAATAGTCTGATTCTGTTTCTGTTCATCAGTAGAAACCCTTCCGTATAATGCTACCTTCATCTCTCACCTCCTTTTTAAAAGATTTGTAACAAATTCCTCAGAGCCAAATACCATTTATAAAAACCCTGGTTTTTCTTAACCAGTTATTGGTTTTTAATCTAATAAGTTCCTTAGCTTTATCGGCTGGAAATATATATCGCGCTCGATACGCAGCCCATAAGGACCTCTAATAGCCTCTAGCTCCGAAAGTGAAACATAACCGAACTCGTCAAAGTCCCCTTTTACATAACAGAATAACTGGTCATTTCCATCGAATTCTAAGATATGCCACTTCCAATAGTTCCAGGGACAGAATAGTTTCACGTAGACAGTAGCGTTATCTCCAAGGCCATCCTGTTCATAAAGCTTCGGGATTTTCTTTTTCAGTTCTTTTGTTAAAAGCTTCATTTTAGTATTTAAACATTTCTATACTAATTTATGATAAATATTTGGATTTATTATATTATAATTTATGCTAATGTTCAAATATACAATTATGTATTATGCTGGGTATCCGGAATTTACGGATACTCAGTAACACCATATTTTTTACTATATTCCTTCAAGGAACGACTGGCGTTCATTATGTTTTTTAATTTTCCCCAGCCTCATACGCTCAATAAAAGCCTTTTTCTCATGTTCACCTATCAGAGAAATCATCCCAAACATAAGACTATTTTTAGGATTTAAGTAATTAAAAGATTCTGTTATAGATTCAATATCGATATCTAAGCTTTTAAATCTATATATGGTTTTTAATAGAACTTTAAAATCCCTTGCAACTCTATTTGCATCTACTGCTAATACTTTCTTAAACTTTCCGGCTTCTGCATCATTCATTAACCTGATACCTGCAGGTCTCTCTTGAAAAGCTGTATTACCGGATACGCCTGCGTCAGTATAATAGTCATAGATTTCATATCCCGGATTTCTTTTTATGTATTCCTCAATAGCTTTTTTCTGGCATTCAATTGCGCCATTATTTTCTACTGTTGCTGTTCTTATGTATATTGCTATCTTCATGATTTCACCTCGCTTTCTTATTAATTTCTGAATCAGTTGTAGACAAAGGGGTCTTACCACTATCAATCTTCATCTGATTGAATAAATACTCGTATACTTTAAAAAGCAGTTGCCTGCTATTAGCAGTATCCTTAAAGATTTTATTAAAATTTATATCATGGTTTGTTTTCATTGTATTTTCTCCCCAAATAAAAAAGCACCCCAAAAAGGAGTGCCTATTTTTTTATTATTTATAAATATTTATTACAGATTATTTTTTATATACTCTGTAATACTTTTTAAAATTTTTTGATTTAATTTCAGACGCGGTAAGAACAGGAGTTCATTTATATAATAGAGGTCTACCTTGAAATTACTATCATTTAAATTTGAGTAAATAAATTGCCTTAAGTCTTCTGCATAAAGTTTCATGTTCCTTAAGATCCTGATTCTTTTTTTTAACTTTTTTACATCCTTTGGTGGAGTATCCTTATTTTTCAATATCTTTCTCTTATCGGCTTCTTCTATTGAAAGTTTAGCCAAGTAACCTAAAACATAAAGATACATAACAATTTGCCCATCTATATCTTTATCCCTTTTAGCTGATGCATTTTCAAGTACTTTTTTTTCTTGACTGCTTAAAAGTTCATAGTACTCGCAGTCCGGAAGAACTGTTGAGAAGTCTTTATAATCGCAGATGCCTTTTTCTTCTCTGCACCATTCCTTATACTCTTCAACTTTAGCTTGCGTAAAATCATAATATCCCCACTCATAAAATATTATTAACTCTTCAACATGCTTATTCTCAATGGTTTTTATTCCTTCCTCATACTCACTATATGTCTGCCTTGTTACTTCTAACAAATCTGCCATATATTCCATATCAACTTCAGTTATTTTTCTGAGTATTTTTAACCTGTATAGGATGTTTGCAGTTTCGTTAAAAGTGTTTAGGTCAGATTCAGAAATTGCAAGTACTTTTTTTATCTGATTATCTTCTTTTAGACTTATAGCAACTGAAATATCTTTTATAGCTTTTCTTACTAGAACTACTGTTTCATTAGGGTCAATGCCTTCTGATGTTGAAATCTCTTCTAACTTTTTATTTTCACAGTAGTTGTCAAGTAGACTAACATAAATACGGGGTAATTTCTTGAGGGCATAATTAAAATTGTTAGGCAATATAAAGTCCCTTTCCTTGACGCTGCTTAAGCGTCAAATATAGGCTACTAAAATAATTTTATAATGTCAAGTAAAAAATTAACATTTTATTATTTATGTTAATTACACTTCGACTCGTAATCCTCGATATATTTTATAACTGCTTCCCTATATCCCTGTATATCAGGTGTATGGCTATTAGCATACCAGATATTTGACCTTCCCATCCATCCTGCACCCTTACGTCTTGCGTTATAGATTTTTTTATCCCTGTGTTCTAAAGGTAACAATCTGAAATCTTCTTCCTTGGCTTTAACAAAATACCCACACTTTTCAGGGTAAGGCTTATCCTTGTTCTGATAACATCTATTTATATCATTTTGGTAATACCTATACACGGTAGCATTCTTGTACCAGCCAATAACAAAGCAGCCTTTCTTTTCTGGAGGGTCATTATATTTACTTTTCTTTTTAGCAGTCCATATTACTAAAACATTATCAATTTTATCTTCTTTTTTTATATCAGGTTTTATCCTTGTTATATTAATACTTTTTCTATCACCATTCTTTTTATATCCAGTTTCGACAAATCCATACATTTTCCTATTAATCGGGAGAAAATTATATATTTCATGGCCCCAGCCTTTGGCTTTCACAAATTTCCCACCACCTTCAATATCATCATCAGATTCGGGTGGAAGTCCTTTATAATATTCCATCCAACCGATGTTGAGGAAAATCATTCTGTTAGAGTTCATGATTTAAATTTCTTTAATTCTTCATTCAACAATTTTTCTATTAGTTCCTTTTTATAACTACTATAAGTATCGAATACTAATTTCTCCAGAACATCCAAATCTTTATGTTTTTTATAAAACTTCGCAATTATATTCTTTACGCCAACTCTTATTTTAGTCACTTCAGGATCCTCTATTCCAAGCTTTCCAAACACTGCCCTATTGCACTCTATAATATAATTTATATCAATATTCATTTCGTCTAATTTGTTTTCAACGTCCTCGAATTTACTTAATGTTTCATCTGAAAAACTCATTGCATCATCAGATAAACTTTCAGCGCTTTCAGCTAAACCTGAAATTTCTTCTAATTGACCTTCTAATTGCCAAGATTTATCATATATTTCTTGTTGTATATCTTTTAAATTTTCGACTTGTTCTTTTAATATATTCAATTTATTAGTTAATTCATCAGTAGCATTTTTAAACTTCTCTATAAAAGATTCACTTTCTAATTTTAAAAAAAGATTCAATAAATTATTTGGTAGCATTGGTATATTTCTTCCATTTCCTCTTATTAAATACGTTCCTTTAGGTGTACAATAAGGTTTATCTTTGCCACTTAGTATTTCCAATCTATAAAAAGGACGATGAGTAGAATTTTCAATGACCAAATCAAACTCAACAATTGGCGTGCATTCTTTTGCTTTATTTACTAGTTTCATCCTTTCACTATCACCAACAGGACATCCGATTATTCTCCCCCTTTGTATTCCGCTGCTATCTTTTACTTCTTCTATTCCGATAAGAATAGCACCACCATTTTCAGAATTTGCAAAAGCTACAAAATCATCCATACTTATACCGTTGATAATTTCTTTATAATCAACGTCTATATTTTCACCTTTTTCTAAAAGAACCTTAGCTCTTTTAGATATTGTTTTATACTCAGTTTTTTTATTCACTCAGCAACTCCTACCTATCCTTATACCTACTTAACTTCTCTCCACTTACATCTGTATGTGTTGATTCCAGATTCTTAGGCCATCTACTACCATGGTTATCAAGGTATGACTTGTATCCATTATATATAATCTACTGCAATTCTTTTAATCTAAAGATATAGAATTCATCTTTCCCATTTTCAACTAACCTTATAAAAATATGAATCAAATTCGGGTCAGCCAAATCCATTATCTTAATATGCTGCTTTTTGTTAACGGTAATTTCAATGTCTCGATAGTGATATAATAATACCAATCATTATATAAAAAAGGATTACTATGGCAACAACAGGAGAAAAACCTGGAAGAGGAACCTACAAATGTAAAGTTTGTGGTACAACTGTAACACTAGACGATACTACAGATACACTCCCGCCATGTCCAAAATGTAATAATACAACGTTTGACAGGGTTGCTTGAGAGTTTATGTCCCAGTACGCTATTTTGTAAGTTGATTTCGTTTACTGGTTGTCATGATGAGGGGAATACTTACTATTTTATATACTTAGACATCTCTTCAAATTTCTCAATTAGTTTAGCTGCTAAATCATTTTTATTTATTAAATATTCTGACCATTTTCCCTTAGATGTTAAACCTAATGAGGCGACTATTCTATAAATAGGTTTGTTGTTCGGATTTAATGGAATGGCTTTATTGTTTATATCATTACTTGGAATTAATAA
>CAZHOY010000127.1:0-2849 GCA_964534695.1 uncultured Actinomycetota bacterium
AGGAAAAAATACCGCTAAAAAAGTCGAAGAGGAACTATCCTAGATAGGAAATTAAAATATATTGATTAAAGATGAACTTGCCAAAAGGGTTTTAAATACCTTGCTGGGAAGCGGAGCAGATTTTTCAGAAATTTTTATTCAAAAAAGCATTTCCAGTAGCCTCAGATTAGAAGACAGCAAAATTGAAAACTCAAGCAGTGGTTATGAACTGGGCTGTGGACTAAGATTGTGGATCGGCGACAGTACTTTTTACGCTTATGTAGATTCGCTTGAAAGAGATAAACTGCTGAATGCGGCAAGGATCTTAAGTTCTGCGGTAGAAGGCAGCAGTTGCCTTAAGGTTTTAAATATTACCCAGACTAAAGGCTCCTACCATACAAAAGTAGAAAAAAACCCTGCTCAGGTTAATCAGGATATAAGGAAAGATATTCTGGAGCTGGTTGATAAAAATTCAAGAGATTTTAGTTCGGCAATAATGCAGGTAACCTCAAATCTTTCGGATGCTCAGCAGGAAATATACACTGCAAATTCTTATGGTGCTTCTTCATACCAGCAAGAGGTAAAGACCTTCCTGGCTGTAAGTGTGGTGGCCAGGAAAGGGAAGAATATCAGGACAGGTTATAAATCGCTGGCAAGGACAAGCGGCTATGAGGCATTTGATTTTAAAAAACCAGAAGATTTAGCTGTGGAAGCTTCCAGTATTGCGGTTGGTATGCTGGATGCCGTAAATGCGCCTGCGGGTGAACTGCCGGTGGTGATAGGTCCGGCATTCGGAGGGGTTATTTTCCATGAAGCCTGCGGCCATGGTCTGGAAGCTGATGCTATACTGAAAGGCGCTTCGGTGTTCAAGGGCAAACTGGGAAAGAAAATTGCCAGCGATATAGTTACTGCCGTTGATGATTCTACCATTAAATACCGGTGGGGCTCATATAAGTTTGACGGTGAAGGCTGCCCCTCTTCAAAAACGGTGTTGATTAAAGACGGGATCCTGCAGAACTATATTTATGATCTTAGAACATCCAGGAAGCTAAAAGCAAAGCAGACCGGTAACGGCAGGAGGCAATCTTTCAGGGACGTTCCCCTTCCGAGAATGAGTAATACCTACATAGCAGGCGGAAATCAGGACAGCAAATCAATCATAAAGTCCGTAAATAAGGGTATCTATGCCAAAGAATTTGCGGGGGGCCAAGTTGATCCTGCAACCGGGGATTTTGTATTCGGGATAAGCGAAGGTTATCTTATAGAGAATGGGAAAATTGGTTTTCCCATAAAAGATGCAACTCTTATCGGGAGCGGTCCCGATATTTTAAAAAAAATTGAGGCAGTGGGTAATGATCTGGATTTTGCTCCCGGCTTTTGTGGGAAAGGCGGGCAGTCAATTTCAAATGAGGTAGGCCAGCCTACTATAAAAGTAAGTAAAATCACCATAGGGGGTACCGGTAATTAACATGCAGGGAAACAGCAAGTACAAAATCAGGGAAGACAGGCTGATGAAAATATGTAAGGATACAGCCTCCAGGATAAACAGGCACTCAGTGGATGAATTTGAGATTTTTACTGCAAGCTCAGTGGAAAACGAGATAGAAATTTTTAAGGGAAAGATAGATACGCTTTCGTTTTCCGATTCAATTGGTATGGGCGTCAGGATTTTTAAAGACAGGTCGGTGGGATATGCATACACTGCTGTGCTTGATGAAAAAATTATCGAAGACTGCATTGATAGAGCCATATCAAATTCCAGGATTACCAAAAAAGAGGAATTTAACTATCTGCCCCGGGCGGAAGAATTCAAATTTAAACAGAGACTTATGGATGAAAGTAAGTTATTTAGCAAAGATTTACTTGATTATGATACCAGAAGCAAGGTTGATCTGGTAAAGAAGCTTGAAAGGTTAACCAAAAGTAAAGATGCTAGAATTACGAGCATCAGTAGTGTCATTTATAATGACAGCATGAATGAGACAGCTCTGCTTAATTCAGCCGGATTTTGCGATAAATACAAAACGACGATGTGTGTTGTTTATGTAGCTGCCATCTCCAGGCAGGGCGGGGATACTTCCACGGGCGATTATTTTGGATGCGGACGTGCCCCGGATGATCTGGACCTGGAAGATGTTGCAGCCAATGCAGCCAGCAGGTCTGTTTCAATCCTGGGCGGAAAAAAAATTAAATCCCGGCGGGTCGACCTTCTTCTGGATCCGGTTGTTTCATCACAATTTATGGGTGTTATCGCCAGGAGCCTGACTGCAGATTCCATACAGAAGGGAAAATCGTTATTCAAAGAAAAGATAGGCCAGAGAATATTTTCCATTAATATGAATATATTTGATGACGGGACCTTACCCGGAGGGCTTTCTTCAAAGCCCTTTGACGGGGAAGGAGTTACCAAAGGTAAAACCTGCGTATTTGAAAATGGATATCTTAAAACTTATCTTTACAATACCTACACTGCAAGAAAGGATAAAACCTTATCTACGGGAAATGCAGTAAGGGCCTCCTACCGTTCAACTCCTGAAGTAGGGATTTCAAACTTCTATGTAAGTCCCTCGAAAATCAGTTATGGTAAACTTTTGAGCGGCATTGATAGGGGTTTTTATGTTATGGATATAATGGGGCTCCATTCTGGAGTCAATCCCGTTTCGGGCCAGATGAGCGTGGGAGCCAAGGGGATATGGATTGAAAAGGGAAGCCTTAAATATCCTGTAAAAGAAGTGACCATTGCTACCGACATATTAAGTTTCTGTAAGAGCATAAAAAAAGTCGGAAAAGACTTAAAATTTATCCCCTGGGGCGGGTACATAGGAAGTCCATCGCTTCTGGTCAGGGATATAACAGTAAGCGGCAGGTAG
>CAZHOY010000127.1:2949-5265 GCA_964534695.1 uncultured Actinomycetota bacterium
AATGTTAGATATTCGAACAATATTGGTATGATTTTATAACATAATATGTTATAATCCTTAAAAGAGGAAGGAGTAAAGTATGTTTGCTTTAAAAGTGAATTCAAAAAAGGAATTGGGAAGTGTAATAAAAAAATATAGAGAAGAATTTAATTATTCACAAGAGAAGTTGGCAAAAAAAATGAATTTACCAAGATCAGCAATTTCATTAATTGAATCAGGAAAAAGAGATGTATCAAGTTCCGAATTGGTATTGTTATCAGATTTGTTTGATTTATCAATAGATGAACTACTTTATAAGGAAAAGCGTGAAAAAGAGATTTCTTTAAAGAAAAAAATTGTCGAACCAAAATTTGATAAAGAGAAATTCAAACAGATCTTACTTTATTTAATAGAAAAGTGTGGTTCAAAAGTTAATATTGGGAAAGCGGTTATCTATAAATTATTGTACTTTATTGATTTTGATTACTATGAATTGAATGAAGAATATTTGACTGGAGAACTATATAGAAAAATTGATCATGGGCCTACGCCTTGCCATTTCGAAGAAATAGAAAAAGAGCTATTGAAAGATAAGATGATTATAAAAACTGTTGCCGAATACCATGACTATAATCAAATAAAATATATCCCGAATATAAAGCCAAATATGAGTATTATAAATGCAATGGGAAAAGAAGTAATAGATACAGTGATAGAAAGACTGTCGGCTATGAATGCAAAACAAATCGAGGATTACTCTAATAAAGATGTTCCTTATGAAATTACTGATGATAAAAATATCATTAATTATGAGGCTGTTTTTTATAGAAAAAATATGCATTCAGTTAGAGAGTAGTTTATGTATTTTTCTTGCCTTTCGGAGTTTAGTAAAGAATTCGAAAAACTATTAAAGAAATATAAAACTCTTGAAGAAGATTTAAATAATTTAAAACAATTTTTAAGTACTTACCCAAAGGGTTTTCCTCCAATAATCTTTCCAGTTAGTGATTCAGGGATAGAAATCAAAGTATTTAAAGTTAAGAAATTTCGTTGTAAATATTTAAAGGGAAGCGGATCTGATAGTGGCATTAGAATTATATACGCATATTTTAAACATGAAAATAAAATTGAATTTATAGAAATATATTTTAAAGGAAATAAGAGCAATCATGGCAAAGATAGAATTTTATCATATTACAAAAAGCATAGATGATATAAAAGAATTATCTTAGCGTTGATAAAACCTTCAATTCCGGTGGTCCGTAATCTTTCAGTGCAATATAGGGCTTTATAAATCCGATAGGATAATCAGAAGCATTCTTCTATAAAATTAGCTCACAGTAATGAATTTCACATAGCCCACTGTCTTACATATTACAGTAATTATTACTCCTGCAATCAGCACTCCTATAAATATATGAAGCAGGGCCTTTCTGGGTGGTATACCGAAAACAAAAGCAATAAGTGCCCCTGTCCAGCCTCCGGTAACGGGAAGGGGTATTCCTACAAAACCTATAAGTGCATAGCTCTCATATTTTTCAAATCTTTTTGAATAACGCCTTCGGGTGCGGCTGAAGAGCCAGGTAAAGAACCTGTTGGCAGGCCTGAATCTGTTCATAAGGAATTTGGATATCGGTTCCAAGGTCCACAGTATGATGGCTGCCGTTACCATATTGCCGGCCACTGATATTATGTAAGTTTCGAAGATATTCATTCCATAAGTTCCCAGCGCAAAGGGGATGGATGCACGAAGCTCGCCTATGGGAGTCATGGCCGTAAAAAATGTTGCAATCCTTGGCCATATAAATTCAATAAAAGTAGAAAAATCCATATCTAATTTTTTATTTTTAAATGTTTTGTGCTATATTTAAAAGCTAATTGTAAATTAATAAGTAAAAATTTTAATCATTATATAAGTTGAATATATTACAGTCAATTGTTTTTGGCATAATCCAGGGTATAACTGAATTTTTTCCCATAAGCAGTTCTGGCCATCTGGTAGTATTTCCTTATTTTTTTAACTGGGATTATATACCTCTTTATTATACAGTTACGGTTCATTTTGCCACACTTGCTGCAGTGGTTACTGTTTTTTACAGGGAAATATACAGGATAATAAAAGCAGTGGTGCTGGCCGTATTTATCAGGAGCCAGAGGAGCTCAAACAATTTTAAAATAGGCATCTTTATAATTTTAGCCAGCATACCTGCTGCAGCTGCCGGATTTTTCCTGGATGATTATGTGGAAAGCCTGTTCAGCAGGCCGCTGATGGTGGCTTTGTTTCTGGTTATAACTGCACTGATCCTGTGGCTGGGCGAAAAAAGGGGCAACCGTATT
>CAZHOY010000128.1:0-5250 GCA_964534695.1 uncultured Actinomycetota bacterium
GCAAAGTTGCTTTAAGCGGCGGAGTTTTTCAGAATAACTGTCTTGTTAAGAGATGTTTTAATATATTGAAAAAGAATGGCTTTAAGGTATACTCAAATTTTAAAGTTCCGGTAAATGACGGTGGTATCTCACTGGGGCAGGCATATATAGCTGCTTCAGCAGTATCCCATAATTGAAAGGAGAATCTTTTTATGTGCATTGCAGTACCGGCAGAGATAATTAAGATTAATAAAAATATGGCAGAAATTGAAAGCCTGGGAGTCAGATAAGAAATTGATATTACTCTGGTTCCGGATGCCGGTATGGGAGATTTTGTAATAGTTCATGCCGGATTTGCCATACAGATTATAGATAAGAAAGAAGCAGTATCCATTCAAAACTACTGGAAGGAATACCTGTATGAGAAATGACATTAAGAATATAGTTGAATCCTTAAATAATAACAAACCAGATCGTAAGGTTAATATAATGGAGGTATGCGGAACTCACACCATGGCTATTTCCAGGAACGGATTAAGACAGATTATTCCAGAAACTATCAATCTTATAAGCGGCCCCGGTTGTCCTGTCTGTGTTACACCTGCGGCTGATATAGACAGGATACTTGAAATAACAGACAAATATGAGATATCGGTATTTACCTTTGGTGACATGCTGCGGGTACCAGGAACTAAATCAAGCCTGTATGACAAAAGATCAGAAGGTAAGGATATAAATATCTGCTACTCCCCTACCGAGGCTCTGGATTTTGCTAAGAAGAACCCGGACAGACAGGTAATCTTTATAGCCATTGGATTTGAAACCACCATACCTTTAACTTCAGTTATTATAAAAAGAGCATATAAGGAAAAAACCAGTAACTTTTATACATACAATACCCATAAACTTATACCCGAAGCACTGGAGATTCTCCTTAAGGACAAGCAGATAAAAATAGATGCCTTTTTATGTCCCGGGCATGTTTCTGCTGTTATCGGAAGCAGGCCATATAATTTCATTGCAGAAAATTACTGCACACCCTGTGTCATCAGCGGTTTTGAACCTTATGACATACTTGAATCCATTGTTATGATAATAGAGCAGTTAAAAAGGGGCAAACCCGAAGTTGAGATTCAATACAGAAGAGTTGTCAGGGAAGAAGGAAATCCTGCAGCAGTAAAATCGATATATGAAGTATTTGATAAATCAGATTCCGTATGGAGAGGCCTTGGAAATATACCCGTTAGCGGCTTAAAGCTAAAAGAGAAGTTTTTAAAATTTGATGCAAAAACTCATTTTCCAGTTAAAGAAATTAAATCAGTAGAACCTGCCGGTTGCGAATGCGGCAATGTTTTAAAAGGGATAAAAAGGCCTGTTGAATGTAAGCTGTTTTCAAAAGTATGCAGGCCGGATAATCCGGTAGGCCCCTGTATGGTCTCCAGTGAAGGATCCTGCGCTGCTTATTATAAATATGAGAAATTAAAAACATAAGGTAAAAATTAATAAATACTTAAAATGACATTTAGCAAAAATAAAAAAATTAATGGTAAAAAATTTAAGGATAAAATCATCCAACTGTCTCATGGCGATGGCGGAATTAAAACCGGCGAGCTTATCAATAATCTTATCCTGAAATATCTTGGAAATAAAATCCTTAACAGGCTGGAAGATAGTGCTGTTCTTAAATTCAGTAATAATAAAGTAGCTTTTACCACCGATAGCTTTGTGGTAAATCCCATTTTCTTCCCCGGAGGTGATATTGGCAAGCTGAGTATATGCGGTACCATAAACGACCTGGTAACCACCGGCTGCACTCCTGCTGCTTTAAGTTTATCATTTATTCTGGAAGAAAGTTTTCCTGTTTCAGATTTTAAAAAAATATTGTCTTCCATAAAAAAAGTTCTCGGTGACACCGGGCTGCATATCGTTACCGGTGACACCAAAGTAGTGGAAAAAGGAAGTGCCGATAAGATATACATAAATACTTCAGGCATAGGAGTTATTTTAAGTAATTTAGAAATATCTCCTTATAGGATAAAAACTGGGGATAAGATTCTAATAAACGGTGGTATTGCAGAACACGGAACAGCAATACTAAGCAGCAGAAAGGAATTTAATTTTAAAACAGGTATAATAAGTGACTGTGCTCCCCTATCCTCCCTGGTCAAAGATATGACAGCAGCATCTAAAAATATTCATGCCTTAAGAGACGCCACCCGGGGAGGTCTTGCTTCTATACTCTTTGAGCTGGCAAGTGCTTCCGGAAGCAATATTAATATATATGAACATAAAATTCCTATCAAAAAAGAGGTAAGAGGAATTTGCGAATTTCTGGGACTTGACCCCCTTTATATTGCAAATGAGGGGAAAATGGTTGTTTTTGTAGATAAAAAAGATGCTGATTCTGTACTTAAGGCTATGAGAAAAAACAGGTACGGTAAAGATAGCTGTATTATTGGTGAAGTAACTGAAAATGGCAAAGGCAATGTTATCTTAACCACAAAACTTGGTACCAGAAGAATTCTTGATCTTCCCTTCAGTGAACAGCTACCCAGAATATGCTAGTTAATATAAATTTTTTAATTCATTATTACATACAGAGATTTATAGAAATGGCAAATTGGAAAGATGTTCATAATGCGGGTTAATAAGGTATCTTAAAATTCCTCTGCTTTACTTGGTTAAGCACTTATCACAGATTCCTGAAAAGAATATCTGATACTTATCTATTTTTAGCTTGCAATTCTTAAAAATATGTTTCTCTGCATCATCTATCATTCTTATCCTTATGGCACTGTTAAGACATTTATTGTTTACAATAATAGTTCCGCATTTATCGCAAATCATATATACCATAGTTTCCTTTTTACAATTCCTTGACAGCATATAATAAGATTTATCACTTCCAAGACTGATTTTACAAATTAAATTCAATCTGGAAAGAAGCTCCAGTGTTCTGTATACGGTAGCAATACCAATTTCCGGATGCTCCTTTTTTACCATGAAATAAATATCATCGGCTTTATAAAGATTGGAATTCCTGCTCAATACATTTATTATTGCTTTTCTGGGTTTGGTAGATTTATATCCCAGGGTCTTTAATTTGTCTTCCCAGAACTTTTTGCTTTTCTCGGAATTAGTTTTTTTCATATCATTTTTCATTTTTTTATTCGCCAATATAATTAAAAATTTTTTATATTGTAATAATTTCCGATTGCTCTTGCTGTATTCTAAATGATAGTAATAATTGTTACTATTAAAAATAGTATATTAAAATACCGGCTTAGTCAAGTTTTACGACTATATTTTATAATTCATGTCTTAAATTAAATTGGACATTATACTACTGGAAGTTAGGCTTTAAATAGCAGCTTTATATTTATATCTTTATTTTTTTTAGAGAATCCAGGATTCTTTGAATTACTTTTAAACTATCCTCTATATTAGAATTTAAGATAAATAAATTTGCCAGTTCCTTTCTCACTTCCAGAGTTATATTTGCCGCTTCATCCAACTTTGCTTTTAACTTTATCTCCCCCATCAGCCTGTCAAGCTCTGCCGCCACGCTCTTTATACTATCAGATTTAGAAATTATAGCCCCGCAGATTTCTTTTATATCTTTAATTTCCTTAAACACACCAGGTTTTCCTTAAAATCTTTTTTTATTTGATTTATTAATTGTAACAAGATGTTCCTATTGTTACAATATAAATTGGATTAACACTTTTACGATAAGTTTTTGCCCTGACAGCCTTCTACTTCTTTTTTTACCATTGAGATTATAAGAGGTATCTTCTTTTCAATTTCGGGAGATAATCTATCACCAAAATCTATACTTTCAGGTTTTATTCCTATAATTGATATATCAGCATCTATTTTTAATTCTTTTACTATTTTTAATATATCCGAAAGGTTTAAATCATGCAGGGACAGGCTCCTGCAGTCTTTTTTAATGAAACTGCTGATTTCATCAGCCCTGATATTTACCACATCACCTGTTTTCTGTCCTGCATCTATGGCATCAATTATTATTATTTTCCTGCAACCTTTTATTAAAAATATTAAATCGGTACCCGAAGTTCCGCCATCTATAACTTCAACATCTTTGAAAAAATCTAATTTTTCCAATTCTTCAACAATTCTTACGCCTATTCCGTCATCGGACCTGTACTTATTGCCAAAACCTACTATTCTTATGCTCTCCCGTTTACTGCCGCTCTTATTTGAATTATTTTTGCTTGCAGGAGCCATTTTATAAGATTATCTGAAAAATAATATATGCTATTTATTGATTAGTCTGACATTTAAAAAATGGGTTGAACATGATATACAGGGATCATAGGCTCTTATCATCATCTCACAGGCCAGCCTTATTTCATCACCGCTCTTATCAATTATATTCCCCACCAGTGCCTGCATGTCATTTTCTATATTTGCATAATTCATGTTTGTCGGGATTATTAAATTAGCTTTTTCTACCCTGCCCCTATCATCGTATGTATAATCGTGAATTAGAAGACCTCTTGGCGCTTCTACAACACCAACACCCCTTCCTGCTTTAGGTTTTATTTCTACCATAGCTTTATCCTGGTCCAGACCCTCTTCAAGAATTTTATCAATTAATCTAATACTATCGTCTACACCATGAACAATCTCAACAAACTGAGCTATATTATTCATAAACGTATTGTAACAGGGAGCTTTAAGTCCCAGTTCCCCGGCATATTTTTTTGCATTATCGGTAAGCTTCTCATAGTTATTATTAAACCTTGCCAGGGCACCAACCATATATGAATCTCTGCTTGCCCAACAGTGCTTTGCAGTTGAATGGTGAACTACTTTCTCATTTATTTTATCCAGATAATTCTGATCATTTATTTCCCACCCGTCAGTTGATTTAATATTACCGTTATAAAGAGCATAATCAACAGGATCACTTATAGAAATATATTCTGTTTCCCTTTCAAAATCAGGAATATTTAATGTCTTTAAGACTTCAAGAGATTTTTCAAGATCCGGGTAGGAAGCCTCAAGCATTTTTCGCATATTTAGCATTTCTTCTTCGGTAGGTAGTTTCGTAAACCCGCCTATTACAGTTCTTATAGGATGAACTGCTCTGCCCCCTATAATTCTAATCATATCATTGGCCATCTTTTTGGTCCTCAGGGCAATATTCACTACCTCGGGATGTGTTTCTATAAGGGGGATTACACTTCCCACACCAAAAAAATCCGGCGCTGCCAGAAAATAAACATGCAGTACATTACTCTG
>CAZHOY010000129.1:0-5235 GCA_964534695.1 uncultured Actinomycetota bacterium
CTGGTGTACAGAAAAAGGTTTTTGGTAGATCTTTCAATTTAAGAAATGATGATGATAAACAGCTCTTCAGAGAAGCTGGCGCACATGAAGATGACGACAAATGTTGCGCAGCAGTGGGAGATGGAGCAAGGTGGACTGTAGAGATTATTCTGGCTGAAATGGAAAAAAGGGGACTTACTATTGAGGATTTCAAAGACCTTGTATATATAGAAGATGAAAAAGTAAAGTAAAAAAGAAAGGGAGATATATAATGCCGGAAATAGATAAGGAAGGTAAAAAATTTTATGTAGGAGTAAGACAAAAATCTGAACTCTTTTATGTTAAAGGTTCCACAGAACTTGACTGGGGAATGAAGAATCGACTAGCTAGGATTTTTGATCCCAAAGACGGCAAAACCGTAATGCTTGCTATTGACCATGGCTATTTTCAAGGGCCTACATCTGGGCTGGAACGCATTGATATCAACGTCATGCCCCTTGTTTCTTATGCGGATACTATAATGCTTACAAGGGGGATTCTTCGTTCCATAATACCACCCTCAGTTACCAAGCCAGTGGTGATAAGAGCATCTGGTGGGCCCAGTATTCTAAAGGAACTATCGGATGAACAAATAGCTATGGATATGGAAGATTGCATCCGATTGGGTGTATGTGCCACAGCTATACAAGTGTTTATAGGTGGAGAGTTTGAATCACGTTCTGTTATAAACATGACAAAGCTTGTGAATGCAGGTCTTCGATATGGTATTGCTACTATGGCAGTAACTGCTGTTGGCAGGGAAATGGAACGTGACGCAAAGTACTTTCGTCTGGCAACTAGAATCTGCGCCGAGCTTGGAGCTAATTACATTAAAACTTACTACACTGAAAAAGACTTTGAAACTGTAACTGCCTCTTGTCCAGTACCTATAGTAATTGCCGGAGGCAAGAAAATTAGTGAAATTGATGCTCTAACCATGGCTTACAGGGCTATTAATGATGGTGCAGCTGGTGTTGATATGGGGAGAAATATATTCCAATCTGATTCTCCCATAGGTATGATGAAAGCGATTAAGGCAATTGTTCATAGCAATGAAAAGCCAAAGCAGGCTTATAAGTTGTACGAAAGCATCAAGAATTCAAAATAACAGTAATCAAGAGGTAGTGATAGAGATATGAGTTGCAAAAAAAGGTATCAGCACGAAGTGGAAGACTTACTATATGTATGTAAGCGTCTAAGCGATAGAATGTATGTCACAAGTCACGGTGGGAACCTCTCTATGAAGCTTGAAAGCAATCTCCTGGTCATAACACCAACTCTGATGTATAAAGCTGATATCAAAGCGGAGGATCTGGTATTCATAGATCTCAAAGGTAACTGTTTAGAAGGAAAGAGCAAGCCAACTAGTGAGCTCTCCACCTATCTGAAATTATATAATGATAGACCGGACATTATCTCTGTTATTCATTGTCATCCACCCTATACTAACGTTTTCGCCATAACTAAGGGCAAGAATTTTCTTATGCGACCTATATTTCCTGGGACTTGTGTAGAAGTAGGACCGGTGCCTGTGATACCTTATGATAAATCTTTAGACCAGATGTTGACTAGAAATTATGAACTGTTTGTACAGAAATACAATGCATTCCTTATAGAGAATCATGGTCCTTTTATCATGAGTACAGGAGATATTGTTAGAACAATGCAACTTGTAGAAACTCTTGAAATAACGTCCATGACAATATTAAATGCTCTAGCTATTGGGAAAATAAAAGAGCTTTCTAGACAGGAAGTTGCGGACCTGGACAACATGTTAAGAACCAGAAAGCTGCCTATGATAGGAGCACCAGGTGTAAATAAATCTTTAGCAGATCTTTATTTTTAATTTTATGAAATTTGTTCTAAAAATGTGTTTTTATCTCTGGGCTGCAGTTTATAAAATTTAATAAAGTATGTCATAAAAATGAACAAGGAAAACTTGATAGGAATTGATATTGGTTCAACTAATACAAAAGTAATGATTTGTAATAAAAATTGTGAAGTTCTTGCAGATGAATCGGAAGAAAATAATATTTATGTTAACAGGCTGGATTGGGTTGAGTATAATCCTAATGAATGGTGGGATAGAGTAAAAAGATTGATTAAAAGATGTATGGATAAGGCTCAGATTAAGTCGTCAAGTGTTGCAGGAATCGGAATAAGCAGCTTAGGTGCAACAACAGTAGTAGTAGATGAATATGGAGAACCTGTATATAATGCAATTCCATGGTCGGATGGGAGAGCCAAAAAAGAAGTAGAAAATCTTAAAAAGTATGAAAGTAAAATTCTAAAAGTCTCAGGGAATATTCCTAGTTTATTAAATATTACACCTCATATCATATGGTATAAGAAAAATAAGCCAGATATATATAGTAAAATATATAAATTTATGGAGCCCTCTGGCTTTATAGGATGCAAATTAACTGGGAAATTTACTTTAGATTGGACGTTTGCATCTGGGACTTGTTTTGGTTTTGACTATAAAAAATTAGATTATGATAAAGATCTTATAAAGCTAATGGATTTGGATATTGAAAAATTCCCCTCTTTACATAGAAATACTGAATGTATTGGCGATATAACAAAGAAAGCTGCTAAGGAAACAGGACTTGAAGAAGGTACTCGTGTATTTATAGGAGGCCATGATGTCGTTGCTGCAGCGGTAGGTGCTGGGGCTATTTATTCAGGACAAGGCTATTTTTCTGTAGGAAGTGCAGCAAATTTATTAATAATGACTAATAAAGATATTGTTACTCCATATATGTTATCAATAATTCATATAGTTGGTCCTGATGTAAGAATTTTAGATGGCGTACAGGGCTCAGTTGGTTTTTCTCTAAAATGGTTCAGGGATAATTTAGGTGATTTAGAAAGAAAATTTTCAGAATTGATAGGAAATTTAAATTGTTATGAAGTCTTGACTGCAGAAGCAGAAAAAGCTAAACCAGGTTCTGGAGGTATAGTATATTTACCTTTTTTATTTGGAAAGTTCCACCCAGATTTTATGAAGGATACCTCAAGTGTTTTTTTTGGAATTACTTCTAATTCTACAAGAGGACAGATAATCCGTTCAATTATGGAGGGTACGATTTATAATATGTATGAAAATTTAAAAACAGCTTTAGATTTAAATATTAAAATACATGAGATAATAACCAATGGTGGCCCAACCAGATGTAATTTATGGTGTCAAATTATATCAGATATTACAAATAAAAAAGTTTTGACATTAAGTTCACCTGAAGGCTCTCTTTTTGGAGATATAATATTAGCAGGAGTTGGCTCCAAGTTATTTGAAAGTTTTGATGATGTTGTGAAGAGGTTTGTAATCAAAGGAAAGGTTTTTGAGCCTAACGAAAAAAATCATATTCTTTATGAGAAATTGTTTAAGATTTATAAAGATATTTCAATTTCTCTAGAATCTTCTTTTACAAGCTTAAAAAATATAAAAGATAGTTTTAATTTGATTTAATTTTTAAAAAAAATTAAAGATACTTTATCAAATCTACAGATGATGTAGATTTTTAGAATCTCTGTATACCAGAAAGGTGGATTAAAATGAATTTATTAGTGATTTCCGACCTTTATGTTAAAAAGGAAGTCATAAATTATGAGATAGATAAAATTCTTAATAGAAAATATAGTATAAATATAAAATATTTATACTATAGATGGGCAGGCAATCCTTTTAGGAATGATGATGAAATAAAGGAATATTTTGGTTCAGTAAAGGAAATAAAAAAACATATTAAAGACATTGATATTCTATTGGTGCATTGTGCACCTGTTAATGAAGAGATATTGACTAAAGCAAAGAATCTTAAGGCAGTGGGAGTGATTAGGGGCGGGCCATTGAATATTAATATTAAAGCTGCAACAAGAAGAGGTATTCCTATATTCAATTCTCCTGGAAGAAATGCAAATGCAGTGGTTGAATTTGAGATTGGTTTGATAATAGCTGTGCTTAGAAGAATAATTGAAGCTTATATTGATATAAAAAAAGGAATATGGCGGTATGATTTTTACGAATATGATAATTGCAACTATGCTCTCTCGAGTAAAACTGTTGGAATTATTGGATTAGGTAATATTGGTAAAAAGTTGAGCTTTTTATTATCAAATTTTGGCACAAAAATATACTCTTATGATCCTTATGTAGATGAAAATACTATGGCGAAATGTAAGGCAAAAAAAATTAGTAAATTGGAAGATCTTTTAAGTATATCAGATATAGTTACTTTGAAATCACGCTTGACTCCTGAAACTAAGAATATGGCTGATTTAAATTTTTTTAGAAAAATGAGAGAAGATGCCTTGTTTATTAATACGGCACGTGGAGGTTTGGTTAATTATAAAGATTTATATTATGCTTTAAAAAATAATTTAATTAAACATGCGGCTATTGATGTTTATGATATTGAACCAATTAAAAAAAATAATCCACTTTTGCATTTGGATAATATAACTCTTACACCTCATATTGCAGGGGCTGATAAAAATTCTGTACATAATGGTGTTAGAATGGTAGTTAATGATATAAAAAATTTTTTAGATGGTAAAAAAATTGTTAGCTGTGTAAATCCTGAAGTTCTTTCGTAAAAAAATCTTGAGATAGCTAACAAATATTTATGTGATTAAAACATCTATTCCCAACTTTTCAAGCGCATTTACAGTTTTACTATCTATTTTGTTATCAGTTATTAACTTATCAATCACATTGACGGGCTTTACTTGTTTGAAAAATGACTTTCCAAATTTTTGGGAATCTACCATAAGATAGTTTACCTTGGCGCAATCTATCATTTTTGAGACAATTTCAGCGTCTATACTTAAAGGGCTGCTTAATCCATTATTTATATCAATTCCTGAGATACTAAAAAATAATTTATCAACATTTATTTTTTCTATATAATTAACTGTTTCAATTCCAGCCAGTATAGAGCTAGCTCTGTTTAATTTTCCGCCAATAATGGTAAGTTCAATATTAGTATTTTTAGATAACTCTATGGCGGTTTCTAGTGAGTTGGTTAATACTTTTAAGTTATTAGAATCGGTTAATATTTTTGCAAGTTCTAAAACTGTCGTCCCACCACCAATTATTATGCAATCACCATCATTTATAAATTCTTTAGCTTTTCTTGCGATCTTTCGCTTTTCTGGGAGATTAATTATTTTTCTATCTTCTATTCTAGATTCAATGCTTTGAGAAAATTTATT
>CAZHOY010000130.1:0-5230 GCA_964534695.1 uncultured Actinomycetota bacterium
CTTTCTTCGTAATGTTCTACAATGTCTTTTGCGACCTGTGCTAGCCTCTTTTCAGAACCAACTATTGCCTCCAGTCTTGCCCACTTACTTTTCAATTTTATTTTTTCATCTTCTTCTTCACCCTCTGTAACTTCTTCAAATTTTTCATCAATTCTTGGAATTTCATTATCATTAAGTTTTAATTTTGCAAGTCTGCTCTCATAATAAATACTTACAGTTGAGCCATCAGCAATAGCACGTTCTATATCATAGATATCAATATAGTTTCCAAAAATCTCTGGTGTATTTTTATCATCTCTTTCAAGTGGAGTCCCGGTAAAGCCTATAAATGAGGCATTAGGAAGAGCATCTCTTATATGGCGAGCATAGCCGTCAATGAAGTCATACTGGCTTCTGTGAGCTTCATCAGCAATTACGATTATATTAGATCTGTCTGAAAGTTGAGGATATTTAGTACCTTTTTCATCTGGAAAGAATTTTTGAATTGTGGTAAATATTATACCCCCGCTTGCTACAGATAAAAGTTCTTTAAGCTTATCTCTTGAATCTGCCTGAGCCGGAGTCTGTCGTAAAATATCAGAACATCTCGAAAATACGCCAAATAACTGATCGTCCAGATCATTTCTATCAGTTAATAAAACGATTGTAGGATTATTCAGGGTTAAGACTAATTTGCTTGTATAAAATACCATGGTAAGACTCTTACCTGAACCCTGTGTATGCCATATAACACCACTTCTTCCATCACCTTCCATACCTGAAGACTCTATTGTTTTTTCCACTGCTTTATTTACTGCAAAATACTGATGATAGGCAGCAAGTTTTTTATTGTATTTTCCCTCCTCATTTTCAAATACTATAAAATTAGAGATTAAATCAATAATTGTTTTCTTATCAAATACTGCATTTACCAGTGTTTTTAACTGATCTAAATCAGAAGGTATTACACTTTTACCATCTTCACTTTTCCACGGCATAAAACGCTCATATTCTGAAGAAATGGTACCGGCTTTTGCAAAGTATCCGTCACTAATTGCAAGTATCTCATTGTATTTAAATAAAGAGTAAAGTTCTTTTTTATAGGTTTGAAGCTGATTATATGCATATTTTATATCGGTATTTTCATCAATAGGATTTTTTAGTTCAAAAAATATAAGAGGGATACCATTAATAAATATAACAATATCCAGTCTTCTGTTTTTGTCCTTTTCTATTACTGTAAATTGATTGACTGCTAAAAAGTCGTTATTGCCAGGATTATTACAGTCAATAAGCCATATCTTTTTACCTACAATTCTATTTGAGCTGTCCCGAGTTTCGATATCAATACCATCGGTTATATATTTATGGAAATTTTTGTTGTTTACGATTAGATCCTGGGTTTCGTCTCTTGTAAGTTTTTTATATACTTCTTCAAGCTCAGAGTCTTTGATACCTATGTTAATATTTCTTAAAGAATCATAAAATCTGTCAGTCAGTATTACTTGTATGTAAGTATTTCTTTCCTTGTGGATCCCATCGGGGGAAATATCGGGGCCGAATTTTATTTCATAGCTTAAATTTGAAAGGAGTTCTAATATATAGTTTTCTACTTCTGATTCAGATATTAAATTTGGCATAATATCTAACTTTCTTTCATGTCTTCTAAATTGACTCTTATTTTACCGGTTATAAGTTTTGGTAATAATAAATCCTTTAATTTTATTAAAATATTATTTTGTTTATAAAATGTTTGTGTTAAATTAAAAATTTTTTTTGTAATAGCATTAAATTTATTTAATAAATTAATATCAGGTATAAGAATAAGCATACTACTTCAGCAATTTCGGATTAAGCACCTAAAAAATACCATACAGTGGTAAAATTTAGCTAAAAACATAAGCAGGAGTAATAATTTTTATTCCTGCTATATTTTTTATTGAAAGTATGTAAGTAATATAGTAATATTACAAGCATATGAATGAAAATAAAGAAAGTATTTCTAAAATAAAGTCAAAAATCGCCTATCTTGTGAGAAAAAGAAGATCCTGCGAGAAATATCTTCTGGCAAGGCATAAGATGATAAATGCATCATTTGTAGAGATGAGGACCCTTGCAGGAGGCAAGATTAGAAAGACTCCCGCATATTATCTTTCGGCAAAAATTGGTGGAGTGACCAGACTTAAATATATTAAAAAAGATGATATGGAACTGGTAAGAAAAAGAGCTACCTCATGGAAATACTACTCACTTAATCTATCAGAGTATGTAAAAATATCAAAAGAGATAGAAGAACTATTTAGAAAGCTTGGGGCACTCTCCCTTGAAATACCTCAAAGGTATAAGTAAATGGATATAGAAGCATATGAACTGAATAAGGCCAGAGTAGAGGAACTGGTTAAAAAAGATAAAAAATATGACCATATAACCGGAGCAGGTTTTTCAAAAATAGATGAACTGCTCTCATTTATGCATGGGGTTGGGATATATGATCTAATAGATAATACCGGATCCCCCATGAAAAGAAAGACAGATATCCCCAGAAGTTTTATTCACCTCAGCTTGGCCTTAAGACCTATCTTAGAGATTACAGGAATTAACCAGGTACCCCATAAACTCTTTTCCTCCCCTGTTATTTTAAAAAAACTTGGATGCAGCCTGGAAGTAATAGAAGGTGGATTCTCCTCAAAGAATAAAAGAGGCAAAAATCTTCCCATCTGTCTTGACACTATATATGATGAGGCAAAAAGAATAGAACCCGGCCAGTGGGAAAGACTCCTACGCGGGGAGGTGCTGCTTCTAAAGGATAAAAAATTAATAAAAAAACACCCAGGCATATATGCAATAGATGCTACTGATATAGAGGTGGGTAAAGGTACCCAATATGAAAATGCTTCAAAAGTGGCAAAAGAGGTAACAGAAACTGATAAAAACGGGCAAAAATATACAAAAATAGAGGTAAAATACGGCTATAAGCTGGTCATGCTGCAATCAATAGAGGAAGGAGCCAGATATATAGTGGCAGCAGCACTTGTCTCAATTAATGTACATGAAGACACTTTAGCATATCGGCTGGTAAAGACTGCTTATGATATTTTAGGACCCGGATATATTAAAACCATCTTAGCCGACAGGGGCTTTTTTGATGGAGATCTATTTACTAAACTAATGGATCTTAGTATTGATTTTATTATTCCTGCCAAGAAGAATAACCAAATACTTTCCGATATGAAGGGACTTTCCAGGATAAAAGGATATAGCCAGGCCACTTCAAAGAAGGGTGAGAAGATAAAAGGGTTTTCATCTCTTACCACTCTATCAAGCTGTCTTTACAAACTAAACGGGATACTTACAGAAGACGGTCATGGATTTATTACAAGCCTTAGTGTAAATACAGAAAAAAGGCTTACAGCCTTTACTCCAAAAGATGGGATATAGAAAACTATGGATTCAGGGAACTAAAGCAGTACTGGAATCTTGACACACTTCCCGGAAAGAAATTTAATACCGTATACATGCATGTCTTTTTAATCCTTGTAATGTTTAATACAGTAGAGGCTTACAAATCCAATAAGAGAGACAAATTTGTCCAGAAGGGTTTTTTAAGTCTGGTTAAAGCCAACTTTTCCTATACTGATGAAATGATAATATATAGAGACGGCTATGTTGGAATATTTTCACTGAAGGAATTTCTTCTACTTGTGGACCTGCCTCCACCGTCCGAAGAAGCAATATTTAGGATAATAAAATACCCCCAGGGCAAAGGGAAACTCTGGTAATATTTTTCCCCTGGACAAAACACACCCCGTTTAACTTACCGGAAATTATTTTAAGTAAGATCATCTTCTGGTTTTCATTTATCTAATAATTTTTCACCGAAATTCTATATATTTCCAACAGTATCATTGAGATTTATTATTTTGTTTGAGATATTTACTGAATTATAGTTTATTAAAAGAAGTTAATCCTAAATTGCTACTACTACTTAAACCCTTTTTACTTAGATGCAAAACAGTAGTACCATTAGTATAGCCTAATAGATATTCTTGGGTTACTTTTCTTTTTAATAGATGATATAAATACTGCTTACTAAGATAAACATTATTCTTAGGTCTCAAAATTGAGACATCCAGACTTGCAATAATATTTTTAACATTTACCAACTCTGGAATAATAGCAGGTTTGCCAATTATATTTGCCGCCTGGGTTATATCAGTCATAGCGACTATCAGGTCTCCAGGTTTTAATAAATGTTCTTTTTTAAAATCTCCCTTATAACCTTTAACCCCTTCCGATTTAAATCCACCACTTCTTTTAAAACATTTCAACCCTACTAGAATATTATCGTTTTCCGTTAAAATATCTTTCCCCTTATACGATAAACCTCTCCAAATATCATATTGTGTCTCTAATATACAAGCTTTCCAACTTTTTGGTATTTTTCCAAGTTCTGAATCTATAAATTCACCACCTGATGATTTATAAGGTTTGCCTTCTTCATTTGGAAATTCAAACTCTACAAACCAGTGTTTGAATAATAACTGAGCAATCTTTTCAAGCATTGAATTTATTCTATTATTTATTTCAATTTTCTTATCTAAATCTGAAAGAAATTTAGAAATTTCATTCTGTTCCTTAATAGACATTAAACCAATGTGCATGCCTTTTAAAGAATCAATAGTTAAAGCTTTCTGTGTTGAACCAATCGCAATAATATTAATTTGCTCTTGTGCCACATCAGATTTCAGCCAATAGTACAAGAATTTGCTATTGATTAATTCTCTAAAATTCTTAAACCAAGTTAAATTACCATCTTTAAAATAGAATTCATCATTATTTTTAATAAAATAAGGTATACCCAAAGTACCAACAGAAGTAAGTAAAATTTCACCTTTTTGAGGAACACTAAATTTATTTTTAATTACATTATATTTTTTCTCAGTTATAAATAATGGATCTTTTATCTCTTGGCCTTCCTCCTTTAGTATAATTTCTTTAGAACGATAAAAAGGTATTCCACTTTTTACATATTCCCTAAAAAAAATTCGTTTGCTTGAAAATATATCACAAATATTTGAAATTTTTAGAATTTTCCAATCTTCGGGTATTAAACCTATTTTAGTTTTTTTAAATTTTGTTTCTATTCTATAAGTCATAATAAATTACTTAATATTTATTATTTTTAGTAATAAATCTCTAGGAGCTTGTCCGAGAATAACAAATAATTAGTGCTTAAGCTTAAAAACATATA
>CAZHOY010000131.1:0-5224 GCA_964534695.1 uncultured Actinomycetota bacterium
AGGAATTTTTGTTTTTGTCTTTCTAGTATAGTTGTCTATGATGTCATAAATCTCAGGAACCTCTTTTCTGCTGACTACATCTTCATATGCTAATTTTCTGTAAAAGAGATAAAGAAGAATCCATCTTGTAACTAATATCATGACTATACTGATTGTTATTAGTAATAGAATTAAATAATTTATATTAGAAAAGAGTTCTGGACCAGTATCGAATTCTTTAATTATATTAATTGTATTTTTTGGATCAGGGAATCTAGGTCCAATAGTAAAAAGTCTTGATGGGTAAGTCTCAATTTTTTCAGAAATAGTTATAAATGGTTTTATAAGCGGTAGGAAGAAAAATAAAATCCTGATATTAGAATCTTTTATTCTGAAGATGAGTAAGATAAGTAAGACTAAAATTAGGCTCACGAAACTGTTATATATAATAGGTAAAATATAACTTGTCAGTATCTCTAAAAAAAACATATTAGTTAATACAAACTATATAAAACTTATTACTATTGTAATAACAAAATAAAAAAACAAGCCACCTTATATATTAATATGAATTTATGATTATAAAAAGAAAAATTTTTTAAATTCTTACCACAATTTAACAGCCAGTAACCTATTCAGCAGGTTAATAAAATTTCAGATAGAATTAATTGGAATAGATAAAATTTCTAGGATTTGTCTATTTCTTCCAATAATTTCTTAATACCTTCTTGTGAAATATTTTTACTGTCAGATAGAAATCTGGAAACCATGCCCTTGGTGCTTTCTGCAAGCAATTTATCTGAAACCGATTTTATTATGCTTTTTGATAATTCTTTTTTATCAACTGCAGCAGAATAAATATAGGTTTTTGCTGTTTTATCCTGTTTTAGAAGTTTCTTTTCCGCCAGGGTAGTCATGGTCGACATAACGGTTGTATAGGGAATAAATCCTTGTTCTTTACTTTCAATTTCCTTTTTCAGCATAATTTCGTGTACTTCTCTTACCGTTACTTTGCCTTTTTCCCATATAATCTTCATTATCTCAGCTTCCAAATTGCTTATACTGTTGAGGCCGTTTATTCCGATTTCCTCTGATTTTTTCTTAACTTCACTACTTCTAGCCATTTTTTTCACCAACTTTCTTTATAGGTTTTCAAGTTTTAAAACTATTCTATAAATAAAACTTGCAATAATATATACAATTTTTAAGTAAAAATCAAATTATCTTTCAATCTTATATTTCAGAGAAATATTTGAACAGTTTCTTCTCTTGCTTTTTATAATAGTACTGCCAAACTTGATATTAACATCTAATATTAATGTTTTATATTTTCTATTTTAACATATTAGAAGTAGGAAATAAAATTTTTTTTGGAGAGCTGGCTTTAAAAGTCTTTCTAAACCCGGTAAAAATTAATATAATATTACGGATATTATTAAGGAAGATCTTATTTACAGAACTGCGGCAGGCGGCTTAAAATTTTTAGCAGCCTGAAAATAAAAGGGGCAACATGTCAAATGTAAAAATTAGAATAAAAGTTGAGCCTATAGGGAAGAGTATATTTTTAAGCCGGCCGGAAAACGGGCTTAAAGCGATTGTTGAGGCAGGCCTGGGCATAAAGACTGTTTGCGGCGGGAAAGGGACCTGCGGCAAGTGCAGGATAATTATTTTGGGCAAAGGGAAAAAGCCGGTAAAGAAGCAGGAACGGGAAATCTTAAGTTCCGGAGAGATTGCGGATGGGGTTAGGCTGGCGTGCCAGCAAACTTTTGACCGGAATCTCAGTATATATATACCCTCCTCTTCATTAAGTGAGAAGCAAAAGCTCCAGGTCACGGGTGAAGAAAAAGCAGTCAGGGTGGATCCTGTCTGCAGAAAATATTTTATAAAGTTAAAACAGGCCGGCTTTAAAGACCGGGAACCCGATTTTAATAGAATAAAAAACAGCCTGAAAAAGAAATATGGGCTTAATATTAGTTCCATTGACTCTAAAGTTCTGGCCGGAATGCCTTCTATTGTTGGAAAGAGTTCGGGGGAAATTACAGTTACGGTAAGAAATGGTGAGATTATTTTAATCGAGGATAAGGATAGAACCGGAAAAAATTACGGCCTGGCTGTGGATCTGGGTACCACAAAAATTGCCATTCTGCTGGTTGACCTTATTACCGGGAAAACAATTGACAGTGCGGGAGTTGTAAATCCCCAGGTAATTTACGGTGAAGATGTAATGAGCCGTATAAATTTTGCAATGGGGGGCCGTGATAATGCGGACAGGATTAAAGAGGCAGTTGTAACTAAGATTAACGGAGAGATTAAAAAACTTTGCAGGAAAAACAATCTAAAAAGCAAAGAAATAACGGAAATGGTTGTTGTCGGCAATACTGCCATGCATCATCTGTTCCTGGGACTGCCTGTAAGTCAGCTGGGGCTGTCTCCCTTTGCTTCATTTACCAATGAATCTCTGCACATTAAGGCCGGAGAACACGGAATTGAAATTACGCCTGGCGGGTATGTTTTTCTTCCGCCCCCCATAGCAGGATTTGTGGGGTCTGACCTTCTGGCCATGATACTGGCTGCGGAGATATACAAAAAGAAAGGCAGCTGTCTGGGTATTGATATAGGCACCAACACCGAGATGGTGCTAAAAAGTAAAAAAGAAATTACCAGTGTCTCTACAGCTTCGGGACCCGCATTTGAAGGCGGACATATCGAATATGGGATGAGGGCAGCTCCCGGCGCCATAGAGAAGGTGTTGATTGATTCTAAAACCTGTATGCCATTTGTCCAAACTATTGATGACAAAAAACCCATTGGCATCTGCGGCTCGGGAATTTTAGACTTCATAGCGGAGCTGTTAAGAGCGGGTATAATAGATAAGAATGGCAGATTCGCGGCCGGTTCGGATTGCGTATGCAGGGACAGCGAAGGAGAGCTTAAATATATGCTGGTGCCGCAAGGCAGAGGTAAGAGGAAGATAAAGGCCGGCCGTGCTCACAGATACGGTAACTGTATGGTCCCCAGGGCGGGAGATAAGAATATTTCAATAAGCCAGAAAGATATTGTGGAAATTCAACTGGCGAAAGGGGCAATAAGAGCCGGTACAGAGATTCTGCTCAAGAGTGCAGGCATAAACCATAAGGAAATAGAAAGGGTAATAATTGCAGGCGCCTTTGGATCATACATAGATCCCAGAAATGTTATTAATATCGGCATGTTCCCCAATATCCCGTTGGAAAAGATAAGCCAGATTGGAAATGCGGCAGCGGTGGGAGCCAAGATGATTTTAATTTCTAAAAGCAAAAGGGCTGCTGCTGAAAAAATAGCTAAAGAGATAAAATATCTGGAACTGACCGTATTTCCCGGTTTCAGCGATTATTTTATAAACAGCTTGCAGTTCCCTTCAGCTGATGAAATAACTTAAACGGGAATATTAATGCTCCTGGAAAATTAATTTTACCTGACAGATTAGCATATTTAGAAATGGTATATTGAGCAATTACATATTTATAAAGTTACCAAATAATACAATTAAATAATTGCTTGTAAAATAATATATTTCCAATAGAATTTAGCTTGCCGGAAAGAATAAAAAATATAACGTAAGTTTTCATAATGTTTTTAAACCTTGCAGGAAAAAGAAAAAAAGCCTTCATAACAGGTATATTTCTAATTGCTGCTATCGTGCTAGCAATGTATTATTCAACGGGTTGTAAAATTTCAGATAATGATGATGTCAGCGGTACTGTCAGTGATAAAATTGTTATTGGATGTGATGCCTCTTATCCGCCATTCGAGTATGTAAAGGAAGGCAATATTGAGGGATTTGATATAGATATTGCCCTGGAAATAGCGGAAAGGATGGATAAGGAAATAGAGATAATATCAATTAAATGGGACTCCACTTACCAGATTCCGGAAGATCTGCAGCTGGATATGATAATTTCGGCAATTCCCATAGCCAGGGAAAAAGAGGACCTGATCGATTTTTCCAGCCCTTATTTTGCAATGGAGTATATGCTGATTGCTCTGTATGAAGCCGATATCATAATTAAAGAAGATCTGGAAGGAAAAGTTGTAGGGGTTCCGGAAAGCGATAAGAAAAATTTAAGCGAGGATTATTTGCTCACCTACAACATTGAAGAGTACAATGATGTTACAATGATGTTTGAAGATCTAAAAAACAAGAATATTGAAGGAGTCCTTATTTCACTGCCTATGGGTGTTAATTTGCTGGCAGAAAATAATGGAATTTATAACGTGCTGGAAGTTGTAAAATCCAATAAAGAATTTGGTATTGTATTCAGGAAGGGAAGTGCTTTAAAAGAGGAAGTTGACAGTATCCTGGAGGATATTATGGAAGACGGCACCTATGATGACATCTACAGCAAATGGTTTGATTACAGCTGACCTGGTTATATACTTTTAAAATAATCCATACAGTTAAAAAGAGCCCCGTGTGATCATACAGGGATTATTTAGTTAAACTTATATTAATTTTTTTTTATGTGGTGCTATAATTAGCAATTAATATATTGTAACTTTTTACGGAATGGGGAAAGATATGTTAATTGTAGGCGAAAATATAAGTGTGGTATCAAAAGTGGTGGGAGATGCCATAAGAGACAGAAATGCAGAACCTATAATCAAGATAGCAAAGGAGCAGAAAGATGCGGGCGCGGATTACATAGATATAAATATCGGTCCTGCTACGAAAAAAGGTGAGGAGCTCATGCAGTGGCTGGTAAAGAGCATACAGGATAAGGTGGACGCACCTCTTGCTCTTGATACCAAAAATGTAAGTGCCATTCAGGCCGGTCTGGAAGTGCATAAGGGCACTGCTATGATTAATTCGGTTACAGGCGATAAAGATAAGCTTGATGTTCTTATGCCCCTGGCAAAAAAATATAACAGCAAGATTGTGGGAATTGCACTTACCGATAAAGGTGTGCCGCCCGATGTTGACAGCAGGGTAGAAATAGTTATGAACATAGTCAATTCTGCTTTGGAATATGGTGTAACTATGGAAAACCTGTATCTGGATCCTGTGGTACTGCCGGTAGCAGTTTTACAGGAGCAGGTACATAATTGTATAAAAGCTCTTAAGGTTTTTAAACAGTTAAAGGAATTAATGGCGCTGCCTGATGAGCCCAGAACCATTGTGGGATTAAGTAATGTTTCACAGTCTTCGCCTCCAGAGCTTAAAAGTCTTCTTAACAGGACATACCTTTTAATTCTACTGAGCCAGGGC
>CAZHOY010000132.1:0-5203 GCA_964534695.1 uncultured Actinomycetota bacterium
TTTCAATTCAAAAAGAAGAAAAAGAAAAGTTTGAAACAAAAATTGTTTTAGAAAAGATATTTCAAGTATTCTTATTTTTCCCCTTGAATTTTATCGCATTTTACCTTATAATAATCTTGTATATAATATAATTATCCGGGTAATAATTAGTAAGAAGGAAAAGGAGGAATTTTATTATGAAAAAACTATGGATTGGAATCCTTATTATAGCTGTTGTCGCTTTAGCTACCGTTTTCTTTATCAACCAGACAAAAAAAGAACCAGATGTTATAAAGATTGGCGTATTGCTACCATTTACTGGACCTTCTGCAAATCATGGTGAAGATGCTATAAAAGGTATAAGGATCGCGCTAGAGGAGCTTAAAAAAGAAAATCCAGATTTAAGCAATAGGATCGAATTAGTTGTGGAAGATAACCGTTCAAACCCTAAAGATTGTGTAAGCGCAATGGAAAAGCTTATTAAAATAAATAATGTAAAGATTGTTATAGGACCTGTAAGTAGCTCAAACACTATGGCTTGTATCCCTATTGCGGAAAAGAATAAAGTTATACTCTTCGCTCTTGGTGCTTCACATCCCGATATTTCAGAAGCTGGAGATTTTATTTTTAGAAGGAGTTTATTATCAAGCAGTCAAGGTGAAGCAATAGCTGATTATTGCTATAATCAGCTTGGCAAGAAAAAAGCAGCTATACTATATATAAACGATGAAACGGGCATAGGTTATAGGAATGCATTTAAATCAAAATTTGAATCACTAGGCGGACAAATAGTGGTGGTTGACAACTATGATAAAGAGGGGACAGATTTTAGAACTCAGTTACTGAAACTTAAAAATAAAAAACCTTCAGCTATTTTTATTCCCTCTGTACCGAGTCTAATGGGTTTGATATTGAAGCAGGCAAAGGAAATTGGGTTAAATTCAACCTTCTTGGGAAATTATGGTATTGAAGGAGAAGCTTTGCTGGAAAAAGCAGGAAATGCAGCTGAGGGAATTTATTATACATCTGTGAAAATGGACGAAAAATTTATTCAGGATTTCAAGGAGCAATATAAAGATTATCCAAATATTCCTTCACCATTAGGATTTGATATTATGAAGACTATCATCGAAGCAATAAAAAGGGCGAACACGACTACAGATATAATCAAAATTAAGAATGAACTTTATAGAATTGATAATTTGAAGGGAGCTTTTGGTAATATTATGGTAGATAAAAAAGGTGATTCGGAACCCGAGATAATCTTTAAAACAGTTAAAAATGGGGAGTTTGTGCCTGTTGGCAAGTAATAATTATTCATTTGAAGAGAGTTACGAACTCAGAGAAAAGATAATTAATTGCATTCAAGACAACATCAATCGTAAGCCTGAGGAATACAAAAAAGAATTAAACAAAATTTTAAAAGAAAAAAGTATAGCCATTTGCAGAACGGTAAGAGAGATTTTCGAAAAAGAAAAAGATGATAACATATCTAATAAGGGGGATGAAAAGGAAGAAGAAGGTTTCCCCTTAATCATTTACTTTTTTTCTTATAAACTTAAGCACAGATTGATGTTTCGTCTATTTGAGGAAAAGTGGTTTTCAATAGAAGAGGAAGAATTAACGAAAGATATATTTAGCAATCCAAGAGGAAAAGATGTGTTTCATATTCTTGGTGAAGCTGTATGGAAAGAGTATGTACCTTCTCCCATAACATATTGCTATAAATCTGGAAAATTAAAATTGCCGCCAGAGGTTCTTAAAAAAGCAGAAGGAATAATTCCTATTGAGTTAAATAAAAATTTTGAAGATGATTATTTTAATAAGAATGGAAAAATAAATAAAAAAAAGTTAAGAAAAAAAATTACTTCATTGTATGAAAAAGATGACAATAGTGTAAGTGATAAAAAAGAGTGCATAAAAACAAAATACTCAAAAATAATTAGAAAAGAATATATTAAGAATTATAATGAATATAAAAATTTAATGGTTGGTAGTAAAAAAGACATCGTAGAAATTATCCAAGCTAAAAAATTTATTAAAAATATGGATGAGATTAAAGATAAATTTAAAGGATTATCAGGAAAAAAAAATGACAAAGATTATGAGGAAAATGAGGTTTTTTGGTTAACAGCAAATCCTATTCGTCATTTTTTATCTCCCTTTGAAATAAACAATATTATATATATTAAAGACCTACTCCCGAAATCAATAATGGGTGGCGTGGTTTTCTCTTTTCCTAACTTTAATAAACTTTTAGACGAAGTTAGTAATGGAGAAAGGGAAATTAATCAAATACAAAAAATATTGAACAATATAAAAAATTATTTTTACAATTATATTTTAAGCCCTATAATAATTTATGAATTACAATTAAAATCTGGTGAAACTTACGAGGAAAGATATTTTAGGAAGCTGAAAGAATGAATATTCTCGAAAAATATTTAACACAACTGATAGAATCCTCCGGCGATTTCAAGGAAGAAAAAGTTAAGAAAGGCCTTAAAGAAGCTTTAAATTTTTTCGAAGATGAGGTAACAAGATTACGTGGAACTCGAGCGGCTGGTATAAAAGGTATTTCTGAGCTGGTTTTCGCGACCGTTTGTCTTATTTATATTAAAACCATTAAAGATATTCGTGGTATTGATGATCAAATCCTATTCGATTTAGATTTCAATGAAATTAAAGAGAGATTTGAAAAAATTAAAGATATAAATTTAATGAAACTGTTATATCATATGTTGAATTTCGAAGAGGAATTACAATCTTTACCTTCATACCGTGAACACTTTGTTCATTCTTTTCATGTGTTTACTTATGGGTTAATAATTAACAACCTGTTAGATGGTATGGTCTTAAAAGATAAATTTAAAGAATGGTTTATCATTTCAATTTTTCACGATGTTGGATATCCTTTATCTAAATTACAAGAATTCACAAATAAATTCATTGATAAAATTCTTTGTCATGGCGAAAATAATCCAGATTATATAGAACACGATATCCCGGTAGAACCTAATTGGGCCCACTTTTTAGTTTTTGATTTTTTCTATAGATCTTTAATAGATGATAAAAATATTTGGAAAAAATTTAATGGATTTGTTAAATATAATGACGATTGGAATCCGAATCAAGGATACGATTTTGAATTCAAAAATTATAAACCTGATGATGGGTTGAAAAAAACCGAGAAAATAGAAAAGTTTCTGAAATATGTTACAAAGTGCAATTTTCTTCATCACCAGGATCACGGTATTTTCAGCGCATTGCTTATCTACTATAATTCTTATATGTCAAGACAAAAATTATTAGATAAAGAAGAAACAATAAAAATATTTTGGAGTATATTGCTCCATAATTTATTCGGTTGGTCCTGGCAATTTACTAAATATGGTAAAATAAATAATATTGAAAAAACGACCAAAAATATTATGAAAGAACATGACAAACATCATCCTTGTTCTCCTCCTTTTATAATTAAAGGAAAACTACCCCTTTTATTACTACTTTCGGATGTTTTAGCACAAATTGGCCGGGAACTTCAGGAATCTAATTTAGAAATAAAAATGAGTCGTTTCGAAAAAAAAAGAAGTTTTTTAGAAATAATTCTAAGTTATCTTGAAAAAGATGATCCCTCTAGTACCAGGGAACTCGAAGAGAAACGGATAGAATATTATGAAAATCCCTTAAAAGGGCATTATAAAATTTCAAATTCAAAACCTGACAAAGGAAAATACGTAGAATTAAATTTAGCAAACAAGCATGGCGACCTATGTAAAAAGAAACTATTTATTAGTTTAAATAATCTAATAGTTAACTAAATAAATTTAATCTTATGGATATATTGTTAGTTCAACCCTTAAAAGGGTTAATAGAACCAGGTAATTATGTTAGGTCCTGTTATGTGGAACCTCTTGGCTTACAATATCTCACGAGTTTTTTAAATTCAAAAGGCTATGAAGTAAAATTAATACACCCAATAATGAGTAATAAGGAATTTAATAAAATTATTAAAGAGTATGAACCTAGAATTATCGGATTTTCAGTCTATTCCTATTCATTAGACCAAGCCTTAAAATGGGCAAATATAACCAAGGATTATAATAAAAGGATAATAACTGTTTTTGGAGGTTATCACCCTTCTGCTAAACCTGAGATTGTAAAAAATCCTAATATAGATTACGTGGTTATAGGTGAAGGTGAATATACTATGGAGAAGCTATGCGATTTTATAATAAAGAATAGAGGTGAAACTAGGAAAATTAAAGGTATAACATATACTAGTGGTAATAATATTAGAATTAATCCAAATCCAGATAGAATCAATGATCTGGATTCGCTTCCCTTTCCATATAGAGATAGAAAACTAATGAAAGATACTAAATCTTATCAGATTAGTTATCCTACAGTCTCTGAACAAAGGGCCTTTACTCAAGTTATATGTTCCAGGGGGTGCCCATTCAATTGTAAATATTGTTTATCAACCCGGATTTGGGGTAAAAAAGTAAAATGGAGATCTCCTAAAAATATAGCAGATGAAATGGAGTACCTAAACGACAAATTTGGAACAAACTTGATATATTTCCCAGATTTATCTTTCAATTCAAATAAAAATAAAGTAATAGAATTATGTAAAGAATTAATCACTCGAGATTTACCTGTACATTGGTGGCCATTATGCAGGATAGATAAAATGGATGAAAATCTTATGGGGTATCTAAAAAAAGCTAAATGTGTAAAATTGACCTTCGGGCTTGAATGTTTTGATATTAATGTTGCTCATAGAATCAAAGGGGCTTATAGGATTTCTTGGGATAGGATTGAAAATATTTTAGAAATAGCTTCTTCAATGGGATTTATTACAAGAGGTTTTTTCATGCTTGGTATCCCTGCGGTTCCTGAGAATTATTATGAAAGTGCATCCAACAAATTGAAAGGATTAGCACTAGATGAAATAAGATTATCGTTTTATACACCGTTCCCTGGGACAAGGTTGTTCAACGAGTGCAAGGAGAAAAGATTAATTAAAAAAGACATTAATTATTCTAAATTAACAACTGATGAACCTGTAATCAAAACAAAATATTCAAAGAAGGAATTAATTAAATTTAGAGAAAGTATTTATTCAGGCTTTTACACCAGCGAAGAATACAAAAAAAGAGTTAGACGAAAAATAAAAAATTATCCTCATCTCAAAAAATCATTTATAGAGAGTTATAGATAT
>CAZHOY010000133.1:0-5200 GCA_964534695.1 uncultured Actinomycetota bacterium
ACTCCCCTATTTTATAAAACATACTAAGAGAAAATAATTAGTTAGTCAAGCAAATTATCAAACCACGGAAATGCTTTGTGCCGGGATATTTTGAACCTACTGCCCGATGCAACTTTTATTATAACGGTATCGTCTAAATATAGAGAAAGCAGATGTAATCCGATACAAGGATAACTGATAAAAATAAATGTGTATATGGAGGAAATAATGGACATGCTCAAAGATAAAAGCTATAAAGCTGGTAAGCCTTCTTCTATAATAACTGCTGTATTCTGGCTGCTGGTTGCTGCTTTTTCTGCAATCGTAATTTATTTTGCAGTCCCGGTGATTCCTGAATATGTTGAGTTCCTTTATGTGGCTATTTGTGGTTCTATTTTATTTTTACTGGGTGTGGTATTAATAATCTTAACTATAAAGCAGAAAATAAGAGGACTGTTTAGGAAGATGCTGCTACTAACTGGTTCCTCATCCGTAGGGATTTTTGTAAGTGTGCTGCTGCATAATGTTTTTTATGGCCTGTTCATTAAATTTTTCGGAGCAGATTTCTGGGATAGGATAGGCATAGCGGATGAACCATTCTTTTTCTTTATGGCATTTATTATATGCCCCTTAGGTTTTATAGTAGGGACTGTAGGCAGTATAGTGTTGTTTATAAGGAGGAATAAATAAAAGAAATATATAAATCCACAGGGACCGCATTTAAAAGGTTTCTATAGCATAATTGGAATAAAATTTAGTCTTTGACCTGTATTTTACCGATTGCCCAGAATATAAGTAATGTGATAAAGGCAGGGACGAAAGCAAAAAAACTTACAATTAAAGTTATAACCCAGGACATGGTATTCATTTTGATCCAATATTTTTTTTCTTCTTTTTTATTCAATCTAGTACTCCTTTTATATCCAGTAATTTCTTTTATAGGCGTGTTCAGGCTTTTTATTTTAAATTAAAGTATATCAACTATTGCTCTTGTCTGTCCAACAGGAGTTACGGTAAAGTTTTAGCTTTTATGCAATATCAATTTTTCTCATGCGGAGGATTGAAAAGAAAACCAAAATTATAATTATACAGAATGAAATAATAATAATGGGAATTATGGATTTATCAAAGACATATCCCAGATCTGCTGCCTTAAGCAGCAGGTAGTTGGGGAAATATACTCTTATGGATTTAAATTGATTAAAAATACTCAGGCTGTAACTCAGGACAAGTACCGTAATCCCGGAAACCAAACTTCTTTTAAATATACTGCTGAAGAATAGGAGGATAGACAGCAGCAGGCAGTAATATATGATATAGAGAAGGGATGATTTTAATACAATTCCAATTGCTATAATTCCTCCCTCAAAAAGATGGTTTATATAAAAATAATTGGTCAAAAAAGCTGTCAGTATAAAAATAGAAAGCATCAGCGCGTAGTGGATATATTTTGCTAGTACAACCCCTGTGGGTTCCGCTCCTCTGGAATAAGGGAAAACCAGTCTTTTATAGTAGACTTCATTTGAAATTAATCCCATCAGGGTAAGTGCAATAAAGATGTTGCCTATCTGGAACAGGTCCTTTAAAAAGCTCTGGAAAGCGGTATCGCGGGTAAAATCCGAAAACAGGGCCGACATATCGGAAGGCACATAATTTTTTAAAATTAGCGGCGTGAGTTTTAGCATCAGGGGATCCAGCAGGGCCCAGAAAACAATACCCACAAACAGGATAAGGTATTTATTGGTTCTGACCGATTCCAGTATCTCTTTTTTAAAGTAAGCTTTAAACGAGTTCATTTTTACTTACCATTCTTATAAAAATATCTTCCAGTGTACTTTTCCTTATCTGGTAGCTGGAAATTATGGCACCAAGTTTTGAAATCTCCTTTAAGATTTCTTTTTTGGCATAATCTATATCTTTGACATAGAGGCTTATTCTTTTACCTTTTTGTTTAACATTTTCAATCCAGCTGAGTTTTTTAAGGAAATTAATTTTATCCCCAGGGTCTTGCTCAAACTCAATATCAAAAATAGGTTGTATATAGGTTTTATACAGCCGGGATAGATTTTCGGTTAGAAGTATCCTGCCCTCATCTATAATGCATATTTTATCGCATACTCTCTCTGCATCGTTTAAAATATGCGTGGATATGAAAATGGTAATCTTTTCATCCTTGAGGTCCTTTATAAGTTCAAGCATTTCCACTCTTCCTTCAGGATCAAGTGCGGATGCAGGCTCATCCAGAAATAGAATTTCAGGTTTGTTCATAAATGCCACTGCCAGTGCCAGTCTCTGTTTCATTCCCCTTGAATATCCGCCAATACGCTTCTTCTCCTGCTTTTTCAGTTTAACCATTTCCAGGAGTTCGGTGATATATTTACCGGATTTACCAGAATTAAACCCTATGATCTCACCAATGAAATTTAAGTACTGATAAGCGTTCATATAGTTATAAAAAGTTGGAGTTTCGGGCAGATATCCCATTGATTTTACCAGCTTATACTTATGTTTTAAAAAATCCATGCCTTTGATAAAAATCTTGCCCTGGTTGAATCTAATTAATCCGGTTAAAATATTCATGGTGGTGGTTTTACCGGCACCGTTTCGTCCTATAAACCCAAATACGGTACCCCGGTCTACCTTAAAGCTGATGGATTTTAATGCTTCCAGGCAGCCGTAATTTTTTTTCAGTCCTATAACCTCAATCATATTCTTCTTTGTCTTTCTTTCTGCCTACTATTAGGAAAACCACCGGCCCGATGATACCGAAGAAGATAATGATTAAAGCCCAGGCCCATTTTGGTAGGTATGCCGCTTCGTTTTTAAACAGCAGCACCAGAGCAAATATCATAAGGCCGTACTCGATTATCATCAGCGGAATAAGGAAAGGTAAAAATCTTAGAATTTCAGTTACCAAAAGATTTATATCAGCTGTAGGTATTTTAATCATCCCTTCGTTAGAGTATATGATATTTTTTTATATTATACATCTTGTGGGGGATAATTGGAGAATTAAAATAAAGAATCCGGAAAGGTTGGTAAAGGACAATCCATACTGGTTTATATGGAAATATTTTTATGTCTTATATAGATTTTAATGTATAATAATTTCAACAAAAAACTAATTGTTGCTATTATCCTATAATTATTAAAGGAAGGTGCACCATGCTTGAGTATATGAGCAATTTTTTTGTCTCCGCCTTTGTTTATCCCGGTATCCCGTGGAACCAGTTACTCATAGGCATTGGCTTGGGTATAGCCTTTGGGGCTGTCTGGTACGCTGTTTACTGGACTCCTGTTTTAGGCAAACCCTGGCCCTGGGCAGTTCTGGTGGGCAGTGTTGTTCTATCCTGGACTACCGTTGCCTTTATTCAGATTCCTCTTCAGATCTGGGTAAGCAGGGCACTAAATTATTTCTGGAGCCAGGAAGTTCTTACACGCTGGCTGCTGATTGTTACAATACCCACCATACTTCTTAGCGGACTGGTGCAGGAAGGTTCCAAGCTGGTACCGGTGGTTATATACTGGTGGAGGAAAGGTAAAAAGATTAATCCCAAAATGGGACTGGTTATAGGGGCAGTAGCCGGTCTGGGTTTTGGAGTATTTGAGGCAATCTGGATTCATAATTCTCTTTTCATATCCGGCTGGAACTGGGAAACAGTTAAGGTCTCCGGACTGCTTATAGCCCTACTTCCTTTCTGGGAAAGATTTTTTATAGTGGCCTTTCACACTGCTTCCAGCGCTTTAGCAGGCTGGGGTCTGGCCAAGGGCTGGGGCTGGCAGTTTTACCTTATTGCATCTGCCGCACATGCAATAATAAATTACAGTTCTGTTATATTCGGTATGGGAATATTAACCAGGACGCAGGTAGAAATCTATGTTGTAGCCTGGGTTGCCATAGTAACCGGCATTGCTTTATGGCTCCGGTACAGAAAGCAAAAAGTGGCTGTCTGATAAAAAGAATTTATAATCGGTTGCTGTATTAGTATGATTAATCAGGTGGATATGTTTTATGCGTTTATATCCTGGTTAATCTTTTTTACAGACTTTAAATTCATTTTTAGATGCTCCGCAATCAGGGCAGACCCAATCTTCGGGCAGGTTCTCGAAATCGTACGGCGGTTCCGTCCCGAATTCGGGATTTTCAACTTTGGCATCAAAAATATACCCGCAGGATGAGCATTTATGTTTTTCCATAATTATCTCCTTACTTTATATTTTAACAGACAGTAAGCAGGGTTCAATGATATTAATTATTCTAAATTCTTTTTAAAAATATCTCAATTTATATTAATGTTTATAATAAAGTTTAAGTTTATATCCGTAACTTTTACAGGTATTGGCGATATTTTATATACTGAGTAAGTTTTGATTACTGCAAAGGGAGGTATAAATGAAAAAGGCGGCAGCATTTCTGGCTGTAATATTTATGTTAGTTTTAATTTGTAGCTGTAAAATATACACAGGAGAGGTATCTGAAGATATAAAAGAGCCGGCAGACAGCAGTGATGAAAAGCCAAAAGAAGCGGCAGGTGAAGAGCAGGAAGAAGCTGACGGGGCTGTAGTCACTTATTCAGGTAAAATGGAAGATGCTGATATTGCATTTGTATGTGCATCTGTGGGCAACGCCTGGAATATAGGCGAGCACTTTCCCAATCTTAATATAGCAGTCTGTGATGAGTATCAATTTGACAAGGGCAATGTTATCAGGGATATATTGCAGGATGATGAACCAGATATTATGATAATTAAAGAATGTGCTGCTTACTTTCCTCCCGTAACGTCTATGGAAGCTTATAAGGATCTAATAAGAGGCTGGGTAAACCTCTGCAGAGGTGAGGGAGTAATACCTGTCTTGACCACGGTTGTGCCTATAGACCCTGATAATCTTAGCAACTGGGAAGGACAGCTTGAATCAATTCTGGAATTTAACGATTGGATACACCGTTACTGCACAGATGAAAATATCTCGGTTTTGGATCTGGAAGCAGCCTTAGGAGTAAGCGGAGATAATAGAACTTTAAATCCCCGATATGATTCGGGAGATGGGCTGCATCCTAATGGCCTGGCTTATTCAGAAAAGCTTGATAACATTTTAATTCCTGCTCTGGAGAAAGCGCTTGAGATTGGGTACTGAGTTATTGGTAAGAAAAAAGGTATTATTCTCAACTCTAATCTAATTATAGTATCTATACTTGTTTTCTGATTAGTTTTTTATTTT
>CAZHOY010000134.1:0-5146 GCA_964534695.1 uncultured Actinomycetota bacterium
CGAAGCAAATGTAGCTATATCCCTTGCAAAATTTGGTTTTGATGTTGCTTTCTGCACAGCATTACCAAAGAATATAATTGGAAATGCCTGTGTGAGCGAATTAAAGAAATGGGGAGTTGATACTTCTTTAATAATCCGCAATGAGGGAAGAATGGGATCTTATTATCTGGAGAATGGGGCAAACCAGCGTCCTTCAATTGTGGTTTATGATAGAAGTTATTCAGCTATATCTATAGCCGGACCCGGTGATATAGACTGGGAGAAAGTTTTTAATAATGCAGAATGGTTTCATATTACCGGTATCACTCCTGCAATATCTGAAAGTGCTATGAAACTTTCATTTGAAGCAGTAAAGAAGGCCAGAGAAAAAGGAGTAATCACATCCTGTGATTTTAATTTTAGAAGTAAACTCTGGAAATATGGAAAAGCGGCAACTGATGTAATGCCTGAACTTGTAAAATATGTAGATTACGGAATTGCCAATGAAGAAGACTGCCAGAAATCTCTGGGTATTAAAGCTGACGTAGAAGCAGAGAGCGGGATGCTTGATACAGAGAAATATAAAGTGCTCAGTGAAAAAGTTTTGAAAATTTTTCCTAACCTGAAGGCTTTAGCCATTACCTTAAGAGAGAGTATAAGTGCTAATATAAATGGTTGGTCCGGGTGCATGAATGATAGAGAAAACTTCTATTTAAGCAGGAAATATGAAATCAGAGATATTGTGGATAGAGTAGGCGGAGGAGATGCATTTGTGGCTGGATTAATATATGGTTTAAATAAATATGAAGATAAGCAGCAGGCACTGGAATTCGCAGTCTCGGCAAGCTGCCTGAAACATTCAATACCGGGAGATTTCAACAGAGTAACAGTTGCGGAAGTTGAGAAATTAAAAGGCGGAGATACTTCGGGAAGAGTGCAGAGGTAATTTTAGATAACTTTTTATATGCCGGATAAATTTAGGTAATTATACCTTAAGTAAACGTATGTGGCGGATGAGTGGTTAGATTAGCCTCCCTTCACTAATCCTGGACAATCATGTTTGAGAATATTGAAGTGGTTAGCACTTCATTTTCTATTAATTTGCCTGCACCGCCACATGCATGCCCCTAAGGTATAGTCATTTAAATTTACTAATTATTAATTTGAAGTCAAGACGGCTACTTGATTATAATGTTAATCGATGTATTATTATAATGTGATGTCATTATATATATTGAAACATTAATTGAAGGTGATAGGCTTGAGATTCGTGGATTATAAATGTAAAGATTGTAAAAACATTACAGAAATAATTGTAACCGGGGATAATAACAGTCAGATAAAATGCGGTAAATGCGGAAGTAAAAATATGGTAAAAGTATTTTCTCCTGTAGGCTTTAAATGCTCCTCTGATGGGGTCAGTTATTCCGGCAGCTCTTCATCCTGCAGCAGTTGTTCAAGCGGAAGCTGCAGCACCTGTTCCGACGATGGATAGTTATACCTCAATTTCTTCTGATTAAAACAATGTGAATTATTTTAAAAGCTTAATGAATTTTTTTCTAAATTTTTTAACCTTTGGGGATATAAACAGCTGGCAGTAAGTCTGGGAAGGATTACTGTTGAAATATTTTTGATGATAATCTTCGGCACTGTAATATTTATCCAGTTCTTTTATTTTAGTTACTACCGGCTCTAAATATATTTTTTTATCTTGTAGTTCAGCCATAAGTTCTTTTACGACCTTTTCCTGCCGGGAAGAAGTAAATAAAATTATTGACCGGTATTGTTCTCCTATATCGTTTCCCTGACGGTTGAGAGTGGTGGGATCGTGAATATAGAAAAATACTTCTAGGAGCTGCCTGTAACTTACAATTTCCGGATTAAATTCAATTCTGACCACTTCAGCATGACCGGTTTCTCCTGAACAGACTTCTCTGTACGAAGGTTTTTCCTTAGAGCCTCCCGCATAACCGGACTCTACATTTTCTACTCCCTTAATTTGTGAAAAGATTACCTCAAGGCACCAGAAGCAACCCCCGCCAAAGACTGCAGTTTCAATATTTCTGTGATCCATTTCGATTACGAATATTAGATAATAAGTAACTATACAATAAAAGTACAAACAGGAAAAGTTTGCAGCAAAGTATATGCCACCGATGATTTTACAAAAAAGAGACATAGAGGAGAGTTTGAAGATAATTTACTGTAGAAATTTAAAAAGCACTGCTGGATACTCCGATATGGGAAAGGACGGACCATAAACGTGTAAGGGCACACTGGGAAAAACAGGATATTAGAAAAGAGCCGTACTCTAAATTTAATCTAGAAGGGAGATTGCGTGTGGTCTAAAAAGATAAAAATTAATGTAAAATGGAGTTTACAACTCCAAAAAACATTGTGATATGGAGTTATGTATTCCAGAATTATAAAATATCCTGATAATAAAAGCTTCTTTTTATTTAGCCCCCGCGGTACCGGTAAAACAACATGGGTTAAACAAACTTTTCCAGATGCTATCTATATTGACTTACTTGAATCCCGGCTATTCAATGATCTTCTAGCCGATCCTCAAAGATTGGAAAACTTCATTCCTGTAAATTTTAAAGACTGGATAATAATAGACGAAGTTCAAAAAATTCCAGAGCTCTTGGATGAAGTGCACAGACTTATCGAAAAATCTAAACATAAATTTATTTTAACGGGTTCTAGCCCAAGAAAATTAAGAAGAAAGGGTTACAACCTTCTTGCAGGAAGAGCGCTGAATTATTCAATGCACCCTCTGACCGTATTAGAAATAGGGAAAGATTTTAATCTCGAGCATTCCTTAACGTTTAGCCATCTTCCGTCAGTTTATGCGGAACCAAATCCAGGTGATTATCTGGAGAGTTACATTAGAACTTACCTCCTGGAGGAAATACAGCAGGAAGGGCTAATAAGAAATCTTGGAGTGTTTTTAAGATTTCTTGAAGCTGCCAGTTTTTCACAGGGATCAGTTTTAAATATTTCCGAAGTTGCCCGGGAATGTGCTGTTGAAAGAAAGGTAGTAGAAAGTTATTTTATGATTTTGGAGGACCTTCTTCTAGCTTGCAGGATTCCTGTTTTTACAAAACGTGCAAAAAGAAGGATGGTTGCCCACCCTAAATTTTATTTTTTTGATGTTGGGGTCCATAGAACCTTAAGACCAATGGGGCCCCTGGATATGCCCGAGGAAATTGGAGGGATCTCATATGAAAGTCTTTTATTTCAGGAACTGGCAGCAATTAATGATTATCTGGATCTTGGGTATAAAATTTATTACTGGAGAACAAGTAATGATATAGAAGTAGACTTTGTTTTATATGGAAAACGCGGATTAAAGATATTTGAGGTTAAAAGGAGAAGTAGAATTACAAAATCTGAACTGCGTGGTTTAAAAGCCTTCCTTGGGGATTATCCGGATGGAAAAGTTGACATCCTGTCATTGGAATATACCCTGAAAAACATGGATGTTATTTTATAGGATTTATAAAAATCATCAACAAAAAAAATGACAAAATGTCCAAGCCGTAATAGTCCAGTTTTCATAACTTTAACTTACTTATTACGTTCTTTCGTTTGCAAATTGCAGTTGTCTCATATTGCCTCTATCAAAATCCTTAAAATTTCGAATCATATACGATATTGAGAAAAGTGGAAATTAATATATTATAAACATTGACATAATCCTTATATTTAATATAATATATCGAGTTCAATATATATTTAATTAAATTTTAATATGATAAGTTCCGGTAAAAAAGATAAAGCTTACAGCAGCAAAGCAAAAAATAACTTGCCTTTTGAAGAGGAAATTAAAAGCCTTTTAAAGGATAAGATAAGCAAGGACCCTGATAAATTTATAGAAAAAATGCTGGGGAAGTTTAAAGATCATTGGGTATTTGGCAAAAGAAGTTTTATGCCCTGGCAGGAATGTCCGGATATAAATCCGTTTGTAAATATGATTTTAACCAGGAGCGGCCTTCTTCCTCTTTACACCCTGTACCTTCTTGAAGATAAGGAAATGTTTGGTAATGAGATTATAAATGAAATTGAGAAGAGGACTTCGGCAGCGTGGAGCCCCAATCCGGGAGCGATATATCCATTACTTAAGGAACTGGAAGAAAAGCAGTTTGTAGAAGGGCGCTGGGATATGGAAGAAGAACACCCCAGGAGGATTTACAAATTAACTGATAAGGGAAAACAGGAATATAAGGTATTAAAAATTATTCTGGAAAAGCATTTAAAACAGGCTATTGAAATATTTCAAAGTATTTATAATGAATTGTTTTCTAAAGCGGAAAACTAGAGTAAAATTAGAAAAAAAATTTAGGATAAAAATGAGCGGCATAGATACAAATAACAATATTATAGAAGTAAAAAATCTGGTAAAGGATTTTAAGAAGGTCAAAGCTGTCGACGGAATAACATTTTCGGTTAAAGAAGATGAGATATTCGGTTTTCTGGGCCCTAATGGCGCGGGCAAGACCACAACCATAAATATAATATGTACACTTCTTTCAAAAACTTCGGGCGAGGTAACCCTGTGCGGATATGATGTATCCAGGGAGAGAAATAGAACAAGGAAAAGTATAGGGATGGTATTCCAGGATCCCAGCCTTGATGACAGGCTGACCGCTCTGGAGAATCTGTATTTTCACGGCCTGCTTTATAACATTCCCAGAAGCACCCTAAAGGAGAGATCAGAGGAAGTACTGGAAATGGTAAACCTTACCAGCAGGAAAAATAACCTGGTAAGTACCTATTCCGGAGGCATGAAAAGGAGACTGGAGATTGCGAGAGGGCTTCTCCATTATCCCAGGATCTTATTTTTAGATGAACCAACTCTGGGGCTTGACCCTCAGACCAGAAACAAAATATGGGATTATATAATTAAATTAAGGAAGAGCAAGAATATTACCATCTTTCTGACTTCACATTATATGGAAGAGACAGAGATATGTGACCGGATAGCCATAATAGATAAGGGGAAGATCATTGCCCTGGACAGCCCCGAGAATCTTAAGAAGATCATAGGCGGGGATATAATCACCATACTTTCGGAAGATAATATTAAGTTAAAAGAATATATAAGCGAAATCACCGGCAGTGAGGTGCATGATGCAAAAGAAGGCAGGATTAGATTCGAGGT
>CAZHOY010000135.1:0-5065 GCA_964534695.1 uncultured Actinomycetota bacterium
CTTCATCTTCATTTTTGGCATCTTCAATCATCCCGGGATACATTTTCTCAAATTCAAAAGTTTCTCCACTTACTGCTTCCTTTAAATTTTCTTCCGTAGATTTAATTCCACCCATTGCTTTCAGGTGATTATGGGCATGGACTGTTTCCGCATTTGCAGCAGCTTTGAATAGTTTTGCCACCTGGGGAAAGCCTTCCCTTTCCGCCTTTTTTGCAAAAGCAAGGTATTTTCTATTTGCCTGCGATTCGCCGGCAAAAGCTTCTGACAAATTTTTTAAAGTCTTACCGTCTGTCATGTTTCTCCTTTCCTGTATTTATATTTATATTATTTTCCTTCTTTACACTTATCACATATACCTTCAAAAATAATTTTGGAGTCCAGTACATCAAACTTTGTACTGATACTCTCGGGTATATTTATGCTATAGGAACTGTCGTGGATATCTATGATATTACCACATTTTATGCATCTGAAGTGATAATGCCTTTTCCTATCCCCATCAAATCTTTTCGGCTCGCCGGGAATGGTCAGTATATCCGCAATACCTATTTTAGAGAAAGTCAAAAGAGTTCTGTAAACTGTATCAAAGGAAATGGCAGGTAGTTTTTTTTTCACCTTCCTGTATAAAACCTCTGCGCTGGGATGATCTTTTGACCCTATCAATTCTTTATAGATTAAACTTCTCTGAGGTGTAACCCTTAAATTGTTTTTTCTACACAACCCTGTAAAAGATTCCATAATATTAATTAATTTCTAAATAGTTTTAATTATTATATAATAACGATTATTATCAGTCAAATAAAACCCAAACTTGAAAAAAAACCAATATTAGGTCAGAATTTTAAGTATGAAGTTTAAAAATTTACCCCAATTTCCGAAAAGAATTATAATCTCAATTATTATCCTTATTTCAGTTTATTTCCTCGGCTCTCTGGGGTATATGATAATTGAGGATCTGGACTTTCTGGATTCACTTTTCATGACCACCATTACCATAACCACCGTTGGTTACGGTCTGGTAAAAGAACTGTCAACCACAGGAACCATATTTACCATTCTGCTTATTATTACCGGTACCGGTACTGCAGCTTACATTTTAATCAATTTAACCGACTTTATATTAAGCGAATTTTTATTAGGAAGAATTGAAAAGAGAAGGAAGATAAAAATGACATCAAAACTAAAAAACCACTATATAATTTGCGGCCTGGGTAGAGTAGGACTCGAAATTGCAAATGAACTGGCCAGTAATAAAATCGAATTCATAGTAGTGGACAATGCTGATGAGCCCATTGAAACAGCCAGGCAGAATAACTGGCTATACGTTCAGGGTGATGCATCCAACGATGAGACGCTGATTGAAACCCAGATAACCAGAGCCCGCTGCCTGTTTGCTGCACTGGATACTGATTCGGAGAATGTTTATGTCACCCTTTCGGCCAAATCCTTAAATCCTTCCATATTCATTGTGGCCAGGGCAACCATCCAGGAGACTATTAACAAACTGGAAAAAGCAGGCGCGGACAGGGTGGTTTCCCCTCAGATAATCGGTGGGAGAAGAATGGCCGCAATGGCTCTTCAGCCCTCAATATGCGATTTTTTAGATACCATAATGAAAACAGAAGAAGATGAGATCAGGCTGGCAGAGATTGAGATTAAACCAGACAGCAGAATAGATGACATAACCATAAGTGAAGCCGGGAAAAAATATGGGATTGAGGCTCTAATAATATCCGTGATTGAAAAAGGAGAAAAAATATCGGTTAAAAAGGCAAGCGGAAATACAGATATGAAATCAGGGCAAAGAATAATTGCCATCGGGACCGGAAGCCAGATCAGACACCTGACAGAACTGGCATCCGGTTAATTTTCCAGGATATCTTACGATACCCTATGAATCATTTCTATTAAAAATCTACAACTAGCTTCTAGAAACAGGGGAATTACAAATCAATTCCTCTATAATTGTTAGTGCCTGGGTGTCATGTATAATACAACTCTTAAATAGTTTAAATCATTATATATTCTTTTCTATGATGGTATATTTATATTCCATCATGGAAGACCTTGTAATCGCCGCTCAGGAAATACAGGACCCTTTCTCCTATATTTACAGACTGGTCACCGATTCTTTCAAGATATCTGCTTGCCAGCGCAATATTGGTGACAAATTTTATATTCTCCTCGCTCATATGGGAAGAGAACAGTCTCCTAAAAATCATTTTCTGGATCTCGTCTACCACGTCGTCGGATTTTCCCATTTTTGCGGCCAATTTTATATCTTTATTCTTAAATGACTCCAGAGCTCTATTCAATTCCGGTTTAACCAGATTTCCCATCTCAATCAGCAGATCCATAGTTTCTCTATCAAGATATTTCTTTTTTTCTTTAGCCAGCCTTTTTACAATTTTAGAAATGTTTACCGAAAGATCACCGATTCTTTCCAGATACTTTATAATTATGCTTACGGAATGCAAATATCTCAGGTCCACAGCAACCGGTTGATGCTCTGCCTGCAGAATAATGCACTTCTCCTCAATCAAAATATCATATTCATTAATTTTTTCATCTTTTTCTACTATTTCCTGCGCCAGATCCGTATTCATTTCAATAAAGGCTTTTATTGAATTATATACTGCTTCCTGCACCAGACTCCCCATAGCTAAAACATCCTCCGTAATTTCATCCAGTTTCTGGTGGAACGTCTTTCTCATTTTTAACCCCTTGGCCAATATTTTTAATAATATGAAAAGTTTATCATATAAAAATAAATCTTTTCTTAAGAAAGAATTAAATAAATATTAAAAATATATTAAATATTGCTGTTTATCTTATACCCATATCCATGGACTGTCTTTATAAATTTCCTGCCAAATTCCTTAAAGGACATTTTCTCCCTTATTCTTCTTATATGAACATCCAGGGTTCTGGTATCTCCATAATAATCATCTCCCCATACCACTCTTATCAATTCCTTACGCGAAACAAGGTTGTTTATATTTTCCAGCAGTAACGAAATAATTTTAAATTCCTTTGGATTCAGGTCAATCTGATTATGGTCAAGAAGTACCTCATGTCTGGCTCCGTTGATGTTCAGTTCCATTCCTTCAAAAACAAACTTTTCCTTAAGCTGCCTGTCGGAGCTTATATTTAATCTGCTCTCGGCTCTTTTCAAAATATTTTTTACCCTGGCCACAAGCTCCCTCACTCCAAAAGGCTTTACCATATAATCGTCTGCACCCAATTCCAATCCCAAAACTTTATCAAACTCCTCACTTTTGGCACTCAGGATAATTACCGGTACATTAGTTTTTTTCTTAATTTCCCTGCAGATATCAAAACCGTCTATATCGGGAAGCATCAGGTCCAGTACAACCAGATCGGGCTTTTCCCTGGCAAAATATTCCAGGAAATCTTTTCCTTTTTTAAAGCTTCTGACCCCATAACCATTTTTAAGCAGATTATATTCCAGAATTTCTAAAATATTCTCTTCATCATCTACAATAAAAATTTCCTTTTTCATAACATATCAGATCCTTATAAACCTAACATTCTATCATTTTTTGGGTAAAACCATACTGAATTTCGTCTCCCCGTGAGGGATGCTGGTAACATTTATCTCCCCCTTATGTAGATCTATAGCATGTTTTACAATGGAAAGGCCAAGCCCTGAGCCAATCTGTTTCGAAGATCTGGGATTTGTTCCCCTGTAAAACCTCTGAAAAATATAGGGGATCTCATCACTTCCAATCCCAATTCCGTTATCGGTAAATGTGAGCAGGATTCTTCCAGTCTCTTCTTTAATATCTATATTCAAACTTGCACCATCCCCGGCATAAAATATAGAGTTTTCGATTATATTTCCAACCATCTGTTTGAAAACTTCTTCATCGGTCCGGTAGTTAATGGGATCATTACTAAATTTAAAATTCATTTCAATATCATTCTGCTTTGCCAGAAAAGAAAGTGATTCCATGATCTCCTTTATTATATCCACAAGATTATATTCTTTCTCAAATAATACATTCCTCTTATATTCTATATTGGACAAGTTTAAAACATCTTTAATCAGGCAGTTGAGTCTGTTTACTTCCTCCAGGCTCCTGGACAGATAGTCCTTTACTTTTTTTTGGCTTATTGAATCATCATTTAAGACTGTTTCAAGATACCCGCCTATGGAAGTAAGCGGGGTTCTCATTTCATGAGATATATTGGCCACAAACTGGCTTCTCAATCTGGAGAATTCCACCTCCTGGGTTATGTTCTTAAAAAATATTAAGAGCTCAATATCTCCTGTTTCTTTTTTGTCATACCCGGTTAAAATGAGCGGAATGGCCTCGACTTCAAGATGCTTTTCTTCATCCCCGTAAAATATTACATTGCTCCTCTGCGGCAGCTGCCCATCAAATGTCCTGCCAACCAGGTTTTCAAACTTCTTATTCTTAAGGATTACAATTGTTTTACTACCTAAAACATCTTCCTTGTTAAGATAAAAGAGATTTAAAATGCTTTTATTAATCCTTACTATCTTCCTTTCATTGTTAATTACCATTACCCCCTGCCGGATATTATCCAGGACTAAATCAACCAATCTGGATTCCTGCCTCACACTTTCTTTAAGCAGGTCTATAATTTTCGCTATATCATTGTTACCCTGCTTTGCCCTTAATTCCATAATATCCGCCTCCCGAATCCCGGATTTCTTTTCTTTAATATCTCTTATGGAGTAAATACCCGATAATATTGATTTTTTTAATCCTGAAAGTTTGCGGCTGATATCTTTAACTCTTACCGCATATATAATCAGAATCACAACCAGGGCCAGGATAACTGCAGCGGATATATATAATAATATTTGGTAAAGCAGCATTAAAAATCCAATTCTATAAAATTACACAGTTTTTAAAAAATTATAGCATATGTTGTTTTACATAAGTAATCATAGTGTTTGCAGGATATCTCAAGCAGGTATTATTGAATCTCTTAATTTGAAGCTTGATCCCTATTAGCATGGTGGCGAGACGCAGAATCGAACTGCGGACACATGGATTTTCAGTCCACTGCT
>CAZHOY010000136.1:0-5036 GCA_964534695.1 uncultured Actinomycetota bacterium
AGGATTGTTCTATATAATTATAATAGCCATAATTTTTACCTGTCTGGGTATTCTTTTAAGTATTGGACTTAAAATACACAATATAAATTATCAAAAAAGCATATATGGAATTAATGAAATGATTTCCCTGGAAGAAGAAAGGAGCGACCGCCTGCTGCTGAAAATATCGGAGCTAAAATCACCGTCCAGAGTTATTGAGATTGCCGAAAATGATCTGGGCATGAATATGTCCGGTGATTTCCAGGTAGTTGAGATTTTGGACAGCGGGCTTAAAAATAACGAGAAGATATATAATTACATATCCAAGGACACAACTGCTATAGCCGGGAATTATGATAGTTTTTTAGGAACTATTTACTATGTTCAGGATATAGTACTGGTAGTATCAGAAAGTGTGTTGACATTTTTTATTCCCTAATTATTATGTAAATTTAAAAAATGTTTAGAGATAGAAATAATATCAGGATAAACAGGAAAAGAGTATATTTCCTGTTTATTTTATTTTTAATCGTTTTTTTATTGATAATCTACAGACTGGTCTCTATCCAGTATTTAAATGCTTCAAAGTTCAAAAGTTATGCAGAGTTTCAGCATATAAGTGAATTTGTTCTAAGTTCCAAAAGAGGTAAAATCCTGGACAGAAACGGAGTTGAACTTGCAACCAGCTTAAATGAGAAAACTGTATGTGCAAATCCGGGTTTCGTTTTGGATTCTGAGTATGAATCAAAAATACTTGCGGAAATACTGGAGCTGAATAAAGATGAGGTAAAAGAAAAATTGGATAATAAAGAATTAGGGTTTGTATATATAAAGAGAAAAGTTTCTTTAGAAAAGACTGAAGAAATTACTGAATATAACCTGCCGGGCATATATTTTCAAAATGAATCCAAAAGATATTATCCTTTAGACGATATTGCAGCTTCAATGATAGGTTTTGCTGGTGTGGATAATAACGGTCTTTCCGGAATAGAACTTCAGTACGAAAATGTTCTTCGCGGAATTGACGGTAAAGCAATCGCCGAGAAGGATGTTTTCGGTAATATAATCCCGGGTGAGAATAATATTTACCTGGAACCGGTTGATGGTAAAGATGTGGTACTTACTGTTGATTCCCAGATTCAATATATGTCACAGAAACAATTAGAAGAAATTGTTCTGGAATTTAATGCCTTAAGAGCAATATCTATAGTAATGAATCCTAAAAGCGGTGAAATTTATTCAATGGCAGCTTATCCAGGTTTTGATTTAAATAATTACTCTGAAGCTGATCCGGAATTATATAAGATATTGGGTATATCATACACCTATGAGCCCGGTTCCACTTTTAAAATAATAAATGTTGCGTCAGCAATAGAAAATAATTCGGTGGGGAAAGATTATGTATTTGACCTGGCACCCTCAATTAGAGTAGGCGACAGGGTAATAAAAGAAATATTTAGAAACTATAATATAAAGTATACCACTGGGGAAATAATTAAATATTCGAGTAATGTGGGTGCAGTCACCATCGCTTTAAGTATGGGGGAAAAGATCTTCTGGGAAAGTATAGAAAAATTTGGATTTGGTGAGCCGACAGGAATAGAACTGCCTGGTGAGGAAAAGGGGCTTTTTTATGATTATAAAACCTGGCCCGCATCAACCATAGGCGCATTGGCTATAGGCCAGAGTATTTCGGTAACCCCGCTCCAGCTGCTGCGAGCAGCTTGTGCTATTGCCAATGGGGGCTATTTGGTCAATCCTTCTATTGTAAAGGAAGTAAAATTATTGGAAAATGAAAAGTACAGTGATGTACAGATAGAAGAGGGAAATAGAATTCTAAGTACTGAAACGGCAAGTGTGTTAAAAGATATGATGCTTGCCGTTGTAGAAGGAGGGACAGGAACAAGAGCACAAATAGATGGGGTTAAAGTATGTGGTAAAACCGGCACTGCTGAAAAAGCCAATAAAGACAGAGCTGGTTATGATGAAGGGAGAAGTATAACCTCTTTCATCGGTTTCGCACCATATGATGATCCGGAAATTGCAATAATTATAGTGATAGACGAACCGCAAGGAGAAGAAAATACAATCTGGGGTGGAACTGTTGCCGCTCCTGTTTTCAGGAATATAATGGAGTTTTCTTTGAGAAGATTAAGAGTGTGACAGAACCAGCCAACAGATTTTAATATGGCTGTTGGATATTATGAGATTTATAAAATGCTTTAGTACCAGAATTTATGAAAATGAAGTTACGGGATATATTAAAAAATGTAAATTATAAAAAGATTTGTGGAAATATTGATATAGATATAAAAAATCTTTCTACCAATTCCAAAAGTGTACTGGAAAGCAGCTTATTTATAGCTATTGAAGGTTTCAGACACAACGGCCATTGCTTTGTGCAGGAAGCAATCTCTAATGGGTCTGTGGCAGTAGTAACCCGGAGTAAGATAAAAATTCCTTCTTATATAACCCAGGTTTTAGTCAGAAATACCAGAGAGATACTGCCGATTCTATGCAGAAATTTCTATGGGGATCCCAGTAAATATTTAAAGCTGGTTGGTGTTACAGGGACAAATGGGAAGACCACTACATGCTATCTTATAAATTCTATTTTAAGAAGTGCAAAAATAAAGACTTCGGTTATAACTACCGTAGATTCATTTTTAGACGGTAAAAGAACTTCATTCGACTGCACCACTCCGGAATCTCCTGATCTGAATAAATTTTTTGAAGAAAGCAGGCAAAGGAAAGTAGATGCTGTTTGCATGGAAGTGTCTTCTCATTCCGTAGATTTGCATAGAGTTGATTATCTTAAATTTGATTACCTTGTATTTACCAATCTTTCTCAGGATCACCTTGATTATCATAAAAATATGGAGAATTATTTTGATGCAAAGAATAAATTATTTTTAAAAGAATTTAGAAAAATCTATGGCGGTAAAAAAGCTGTGGTTAATATGGATGATAATTATGGAAGAAGAATTTTAAAATCAACAGATTTAAAAAAAATATCTTATTCCCTTAAATCGGACCATGCAGATATCCGGGGAGGCCATGTGGAGAATTCCGCCGGTGGTATTAATATAAATATACATACAGGGGATGGTAGAGAGTTAAAAATATCCTCTCCGTTATGCGGGTACTTCAACGTGTATAATATACTGGCAGCTGTTGGCGTATGCCTTGATATGGGTATTGATACCGGGGCTATCCGGAAAGGTATAAAGTCTATGTCCGGAGTAAACGGTAGATTTGAAAAAGTAGATACTGATAAAGAGCTGACTATAATAGTAGATTATGCTCATACCCCGGATGGTCTGGAGAATGTACTGAAGACTGCAAAAGAATTATTAAAGCCGGGAGGGAAGCTCATATCGGTTTTTGGATGCGGAGGCGACCGCGATAAACACAAAAGAAAAGTTATGGGCTGTATTTCAGGACGGCAGGCGGATTTTACTATAATAACCTCTGATAATCCAAGGACAGAGGCGCCGGATTTGATAATAAATATGATCGAAGAAGGTCTGGTGGAGTCCGGCAGCAGGAAATATATAAAAGAAACCGACAGAAAGAAAGCCATATTTAAAGCTCTTGAAATGGCAGGCAGAAACGATGTGGTTATAATAGCAGGGAAGGGTCATGAAGATTACCAGGAGTTTAATAATTACAGGATACCGTTTTGTGACAGAAAGGTAGTAAGAGAGTGGGCTGCTCAGAAAAATGAATGAAAAAATAAAAGTAGAAAATTTACTGTCCTGGACGAATTGCCGCCTGGTTTCAGGAAATGTTAAAAAATATATCTGCAATATATCCACTGATTCCAGAACTATCAGCAAAGGTGATTTTTTCATTCCTCTGGTGGGTGAGAATTACGATGGCAGTGATTTTATACCGGAGGCTTTAGAAAAGGGTGCCGGCGGTTTTGTATTTGAATCCAGATATAGGGAGAAGTTAAAATTATGGGAAAAAAGCGCCAGGACCAAAAATTCTGATAATTTAATAATCCTTCAATCGGATAGCGACTTAACTTTTCTAAAAAGTATGGGATACAATTATATACGTAAATTTAATCCAACTGTTATTGGCATAACCGGAAGCGTGGGTAAAACTACCACAAAGGATTTTCTGGTAAGCGTATTAAGTAAAAAGTATAGAGTCGGATTTACTCCCAGAAATTATAATACTGAAATTGGTGTATCTAAATCAATCCTTGAAATTGACAGGCAAACTGAAATTTTTATTGCCGAGCTTGGCATGAGGGCCAGGGGCCAAGTGGGAATACTTTCTGAAATGTGTAATCTGGATATAGGAGCCATTACGGTTATAGGTCAGTCACATATGGAATTTTTTAAGGACTTGCAGGAAATAGCTCTGGCTAAAGCAGAAATAGCAGGGATCCTATATAGAAACAATGGGATACTGTTTTTAAACAATGATGACAGATTAAGTGATTTAATAGAAAAAAAGGTTAAGTGTAAAATTGCAAAATTCGGTAGGAATAAAAAAGCTGAATTTAATTTTATAGAAAAAAAAATAGACGGAATGGGCAGATTTACTTTTGATTTTTATAACCATGATAAAAAGATTATAGATATTGCCTTAAATATACCCGGCTATCATAATTTATATAATGCGTGCTGCGCAGCTGCCATAAGCTTATACTTAAATGTAAATAAAGATGCTATTAAAACAGGGATTGAAGAAGCAGTTGCTTCCGGTTCCAGAATGGAAATAGTAAGAAAAAAGGATAAGATAATTATAAATGATTGCTATAATGCCAGTCCTATTTCAGTTAAAGAAGCCATTGATACACTGGTCCTGATTTCAGAGAAGAATAATATGAGGAGCATAGCAATACTGGGAGACATGTTGGAACTGGGTAATGGCTCCCCAGGATTCCACCGTGAAATTGGACAGTACCTATCGAAAAAAAAGGTAGATGTACTGATAGCTTTGGGTAATCTTGCCGGGAATATATTTGAGGGTTACAAGAAGGGTGATAATTTTAATAAGGGTAAGAATTTATGTTTTCACTTTAGGGATAAAAAGGAACT
>CAZHOY010000137.1:0-5009 GCA_964534695.1 uncultured Actinomycetota bacterium
GGATACTTCGCTGCCGAAATGAAAAAACATATTTAAATAAATAGGATATAATTTCTAAAAAGTCTCAACTTTTTTTAATGGTCTCCACCAGTTTTCATTATCCCTGTACCATTTAACTGTCTTTTCCAGTGCCTGCTCAAAATCATACTTTGCTTCCCAGCCCAGCTCCCTCTTTAATTTGGTGCAATCCAGGGAATATCTCCTGTCATGTCCCAGCCTGTCCGGTACCGGATTTATCATTTCTTCGGTCTTGCCCAGCAGCTCCAATATTTTCCATGTAATCCATATATTCGGTTGCTCATTTCCGGCACCAATATTATAAATTTCGCCAATATTGCCGTTATGGAGAATTAAATCCAATGCGGTACAATTATCATCTACATATATCCAATCCCTTATATTCATTCCGTCACCATAAAGAGGCACCTTTATATCATCTATTAAATTGGTCACAAACAGCGGGATTAATTTCTCAGGGTACTGATACGGCCCAAAATTGTTTGAGGTCCTGGTTATAAGAATAGGGGTCCCATATGTTTTGAAAAAAGATCTTACAATCATTTCCGCTCCGGCTTTAGAGGCAGAATAAGGACTGTTGGGCTTTAGAGGGTCATCTTCTTTGAAAGAGCCGCTTTCTGTTGAACCATAAACTTCATCGGTACTTATCTGTAAAAAAATTCCTCTGCCGGATTCCTTTACCGCTTCAAGTAAAATATAAGTGCCGTAAATGTCAGTCTGTATGAATATGCCGGGATCCTCTATGGATCGGTCAACGTGTGATTCAGCTGCAAAATTTATAACCGCATCTATGCTGTTGGAACTAAAAATATCACCTACAAGCTCTCTGTCAGCAATATCACCTTTTACAAATTCATAATTGGGATTATTTTCCATATCCCTTAAATTCTCCAAATTTCCCGCATATGTCAATTTATCAATATTTACTATTCTGCATCCGGGGTACTTTTCAGCCATGTAATGTATGAAATTACTTCCGATAAATCCTGCACCTCCGGTTACCAGCAGTGTTTTTAATTTCCTTTCAGCCAATTTACTCCCCTAACCGTCTTTTCTTTCCCAGCTATAAGGTATGTTGGGGCTGTGCGGATCCTCCCTGAATTCATCAGGCTCCTGGTAGTTATAAGGTTCGGTAGGAATATTTATGCATATTGCCTCATAATCCGTAATACATTTAAATCCATGGAAGACATATGTCGGAATTTGAAGAAGCATTGGATTATGTGCCCCCATGAAAAATTCGTTTACTTCTTTATAGGTATTGGATTCTTTTCTGCTGTCATACAGTACAACCTTCATCATGCCCCTTACCACTACCATATTATCAGTCTGCTTCTTGTGGTAGTGCCACCCCTTAACCACTCCCGGATAAGCGGTGGTCATATAAACCTGCCCGAATTTTATAAACAGTTCATCGTCCGAGCGGAGCATCTCCATGAGCCTGCCCCTCTCATCAGGTATAACTTTAAGTTTTTTTAATTTAACTCCATCTATCAAAACAATCCTCCCCGTTTATTTTTGATAATTATTACCCAATGCCCCTATATTTAAAACCTATCTTTTGCAGTTTCTGCCGGTTCCATAGATTTCTGCCGTCTATAATATTGCAGCCGGCCATCAGATTTTTTACTTTTTCAAAATCCAGATCATAAAATTCGCTCCATTCCGTAACCAGAACCGCCAGATTTGCTCCTTCAAGTGCCCGGTAAGGGCTTTTTGCCATAATTGCCCCTTTATCCAGATTCCTGGGATATTTCTTTACCACAGGATCATAAACCCTCACTTCTGCTCCAAGTTCCAGAAATTTATTGATTATGGCAATAGAAGGCGCATCCCTGGTATCATCTGTATTTGGCTTAAAGGACAGCCCTAAGACACCGATAATCTTATCGTCGATGATCCCAAGCATATCCATAGCTTTTTGTATTATCTTAAACCTCTGGTGGTTATTAACCTGGATCACGGCATTCAAAATATTTGCCGGTGAGCCGTATTCCTCAGCAGTATAGCTTAATGCCCTGACATCCTTGGGGAAACATGAACCTCCCCAGCCAATCCCCGCTTTCATGAATCTGGAGCCAATCCTGCTGTCCAGACCCATTCCATAGGTGACATCCATAATATTGGCTCCCACTCTTTCACATATATTGGCAATTTCGTTGGCAAAAGAAATCTTGGTTGCCAGAAATGCATTGGAAGAATATTTTATAAGCTCCGAACTGGTTGAATCTGTTATCAGAACCGGCACCTTTTCTCTCCTGTGGGCATTATTCACAGCATAATCAAAATCCTGGTTTATTATCGGACTGTAGAGTTCTTTCATCACCTCTATGGCTTTTTTACTCCCGGCTCCTATCACAATTCTTTCAGGGAAAAAAGCATCCTTTACGGCTTCACCTTCCTTTAAGAATTCGGGGGTGGATATTATATCGAAATCATAGTTCTTATTGTCACTATCCTGGTTCTCTTTGATTATTTTCTTAATCCTTTTTGCCGTACCTATGGGAACTGTACTCTTATTTGAAATGATTTTATATCCGTTAATGGACCGGCCAATTAATCTTGCTACCTCATCAATGGCCGAAAGATCGGGTTTGCCCGAGGGCAGCGGCGGGGTGCCCACACATATGAATATAACATCAGATTCCTTGACTCCATAACCTGCATCAGTATTGAAAACCAGATTGCCATTCTTTGTGTTCTTCTTTATAAGTTCTTCGAGACCTTCTTCAAATATGGGTATCTTTCCATCTTTGAGCAGTTCTATCTTATCTTTATCTTTATCAACACAAAATACTGTATTACCAATTTCAGCAAGACAAACTCCGCTTACAAGCCCCACATATCCTGTTCCTATAACACAGACTTTCATTGTCGATTCACCAAAAATTATTAATAAATTTTAAACTTAATTTTGAATTATAATATCAATAAATATATTTTCTTACAATATAACTGCATATCAAATAAGAAAAATGGACCTTAAAAAAATAATCAACTTTTTAAACATTCGTTACAGGCTCTATAGATAGTTATCCAAAATAATTATACCTAAACCCTCTAGATTTACTTTATTAAGAGAAATATCATTAGTTATAAAGTAATCTGATTTCATAATATATGCTGTTGAAATAAGTATTGAATCAGGAGTTGTTATATTATAATCTGCTCTTAATGACGCTGCAAATTTTGCTATATTATATGTTACAGGATGAATTTTACTATTCGGAAGTGAATTAATAAATTCTTCAAATACCGATATCCGATGAAAGTCTTTCAATCTGTATAGTTTTGTAAGAAGCTCTGTTACTGTCAAAGTTGAAATACTACAAAATATACAACCACTTGCTATTTTATCCAGAAGCAATCTGGTTAAATTATCGTAAGGTTTAATTTTTTCTAAATGATAAATGAGAACTGTACTATCGAGGCAAATGCTTTTTAATTCTTTTATTTTCCTTAAAAAAAGTTCTATATTTATTTCCACGAGCCTCTCTCCTCATTAATATATTCTTCCACTTCCTTTTTAGTAGAACCCCAGGTACCTTTCATTAAACCGCATGTATATTCAGCATATTTTTGCGGTGTAAGCATTACAGTTTCATCTCCTCTTGTGAATATAACAAGTTTTTCTCCTGTTTTTATACCCATTTTCTCCCTAATTTCCTGAGGAATTACAACTTGACCTTTTTTACTTAGTTTTACTAATTTTTTTATAGCCATACTCTTTATAATTATTGAATACTTAAATTAAATGGTAATACTTTTATTCACTAATAATAACACTCTTATAATAGTAAGACAATAATAAAACTTGATAAATCGATAATATTATTTATTCTTTGATCACTTATTGTGATAGGAATTTTTGGAAGTTAATTTTTCAAAAGCTTCTACCGTATTTTTTATGCTATTGTTCCAGGAAAATACTTCTTCCACTCTTTTTTTATTTAATTCTCCCAGTCTTTTTGCCTCATCCATATTTTGAACGGCCCATATTATACGAGCGGCAAGATTCTCTATCCTGTCATCAGCCGCGTAAATTCCATTTTCACCCAAAAACCTGCGGTTATTCTTGCCTTCAAAACATACCACGGGAAGTCCCGCACCCATGTAATTTATAACTTTTCCGCTGGCTTCTCCCGCCTTATCCACTTTTGGTTCCACTGCTATATCGCTTACCAACAGGTAGTCCGGAAGCTTAAAATAATCTACCATTCCCGTAAAATGAACATATCTTTCTACCCCTAACTCCCTCACCTTCCCGGCTGTCTCTTCTACAGGGTAACCCACTATTAAGAAATGGACATCATTTCTTTTTTTTAAGACCAGGGGAATGGCCGAGATCAAATTCCAGATTCCCTTTGCCGCCAGCAGCGCCCCGGTAAAGATTATAAGCGGCGCACTTTCGGGTATTCCAAGCTTCTGCCTGAATCCTTTTTCCGGGATTTTACTGAAAAAATCGGTATGGACCCCGTCTATTACCACTCTGACTTTATCCGGGCTTATATGAAATCTGTTTTTTATAATATCTCCATTGGATACTGAACTGCATATAAAGAAATCAGGCATCCTGCATATAAACTTCTCCAGGGTATGAAAAAACCACCTGATTATTTTTCTGCCCTTGATCCAGTTAAAGGTATCCAGCTCCGAAGTCAGACTTCCCTGGACATCGAAAGCAAGCGGAACCCTTCCAAAGGTTAAAAGATATTTAATAAGACCACCTACAAAGGCTCCCTCATGAAGATGACCGTATATAATATCCGGTTTTTCTCTGATATATACGGCTGCTGCCTTAAGGAACAGGATCGGGTCCAGGTAAAATTTATGTATGGATGGACCTGCCTCCAGTTTTTTGTACCAGGGGATATTTATCATCCTCCTGATATCCAGACCTTCCAGGTCCCTACCATTGTGATAGGTCACTATGATGTTCTGGTACCCGTATTTTGCCAGCGCCTTCATCTCACCCAGTATTCTCATATGGC
>CAZHOY010000138.1:0-4970 GCA_964534695.1 uncultured Actinomycetota bacterium
GCTCTTGCCAGTAGATAGGCATCATCATTATTTCCCAGAGCTGAATAATAAGTATAGTTGATCTGGTAAATATAAAGATTATTATGAGTCATTGAATTGTATAACCCTTTTACACTGACTTCTCTTAAAAATATATATTCTTTTATTTGCTCTATCTCCTTATCAGATAACAGATCAAGCACATCTACAATACCGATACCACATAAGTATCCAGAGTAGTAAAACTGCTTCATAGGATATTGTTTAAGCCAGTTGATAAGCCGTTTTTTTGAACCACTATATATAATGTGTATGTAATACCAACACAGATAATGCAAACTCGTATACCCAATAGCTCCTTTTCGCAAGTTTCATCTGGATTGACATAATAGACTAAACCAATCAAATCACAATCATGACTCAACTATGATCTTTATTATATCTTCGGGAGTAAACTCGTTTTTCTTCAGTTCAGTAATCTTTTTCCCCCTTCCCATGATTATAAACCTATCCACAATTGGGTAAATATGGTGAATGTTATGATCAACAATGATTTCAGATATACCTTTCTTTCTAACAGATTCGGCGAATTTAAGTACTTTTTGGGTTTCTTTTACAGAAAGAGCAGCCGTAGGTTCATCAAGTAGAAGTAGTTTACCACCGAATTTCATACAGCGTCCTATACAAAGTGATTGACGTTCACCGCCAGATAAAACACCTACACCTCCATCCGCTTCGCGTACGTTTACCCCAATTTCCTGCATGACTTCAAGGGAATCATGCATCATCTTTTTCCGATTTAAAATCGAAATTGGCCCGAAAGATTTCGTAATTTCCCGACCTATATAAAAGTTTCTCCACAGGTTCATAAGATCAACTACTGCTGTATTCTGATAGACCGGTTCAATTCCAGCCCTTCTTGAATCTCTTGGTGAGTTAAATCTTACTTTCTTACCTTCAAAAAGGATTTCTCCCTTATCTGGTGGAAAAACACCCATAATCAGGTTAATAATAGTCGTTTTACCAGCTCCATTGTCTCCTACAAGACCTATAATCTCTCTCTTTCCAACTGTAAAACTGACTTCTGTAACTGCTCTTACCGCTCCAAATGATTTAGTTAAGTTTTTAACCTCAAGCACATATTTATAACTCATTTTAATACCCTTCTTTTTTTCCAATAATCCGAAGATTGATGATGACTACAACAAGAATAACTACTCCGACAAATGCACGATACCAATAAGGTGAAGCCCCGGCAAGAATGAGCCCACTATTTACTGATGATACAAGCATAACTCCGAGGAATGTACCAATAATACTCCCCTGACCGCCAGTTATCAGACAGCCACCGATGATAGCCGCCGTCATTGCATTAAACATTAGATCGAAGCCTACTGTAGGACTTATAGAGTATGAACGTGCTGCCGCAATACAGCCAGCAAAACCGGCAAGCATGGAACAGATAATAAAGTTTGTCATCTTAACTTTTTTTACGTTGATACCCATCTTAAGTGCAACTGTAGGATTACCACCTGTCGCGTATACCCAGTTTCCATAGGAAGTATAATTAAGAATAAAGTGAAAGAGTAGCACAATAAGTATCATCCAAGCAGTAGACATCCTAATATAACCAAAACGTTTCGCAAGTATATCGAACCAAAGATTTTTTTCTAAAAATGAGGATATGAAACCACCAGTAACAGCAAGGAGAATACCGCTGAGTAACATCATTGTAGCAAGGGTCGTAATAAACGAAGGTAATTTAAACTTAAGCGTTATAGTTCCGTTAATAAAACCTATCAGTGCTGCGAAAGCAATTCCAAAAAGGAAACCAATGACTATCGGTATACCAAGCCATTGCGTGACGCGAATCATGATCGTAGGAGCAATAACATATACACTTCCAATTGATAAATCAAATTCACCACTTATGAGAAGAAAGCCCACTCCTACTGCTATAACACACAATTCCGAAGCTTGAGTTAGTATGCTACCAATATTTGATAACCAGAGAAATTTAGGCGATAAAATATAGAAAATTCCCCATACCAGTATCAATCCAACTACTACACCCAAATCCGTTCGTTTTGAAAATTTCTTCAGAATATTCTTCCTCACCATAATAGAATTAAATTTGTTTCCTACTTGATCCTTTGTTTTCATCTATGCTCCTATTTTTTATTAGTCTTATTAGAAAACTCCAACGCGGACTATTAAGTCCGCGTTGGTTAAAGGCAACCTCTTAAGCTCCTCCAGTTATATCAAGTTGTTTTTGAACAGTATCTATATTACTCATATCAGTAAGAGTCGGTCCTGTTTGTGTATGCTCCGGTGGAAGAACACCAAACTCATTATATAAATATAATTGTTCAACTGACAGGAATCCTTGAGCAAAAGGCTGCTGTATAATGGTATAGAGAATACTGCCTTCCCTTATACCTTCAAGCGTTTTCTGAGAAACATCGAAAGTAGAGATGAAAACCTTACCTTTAAGTCCCTGATCTTCCAACATATCTAGAGTCGGTTCCGCGCTAACAGGACCTAGGACAAAAATCATATTTGTCTCAGGATATTTTGTCAGATACGCTCCGAGCACATTGATGCATGTTGCTGGATCAGTGGTAACATCTAACTTTTCATAGGGAATGTTGTTTTCATCCATAACTTTTGCAATACCGCTAGCACGGTTTTCAATCGGTGCAGAGCCAGGATACATAAGACCAATAACAGTACGAGGCATATTATTGTTCATTTCATTCATTTTTGCTAATGTCGCTCTAGCAAGAATTTCACCGGTAATAGATTCATCCATACCGACAAACCCTAAATAATCTGTTCTTTCACCTTCAGGTCTAAAGTCCTGTGTATTGTACGCCATAATAGGGATCCCCTTTTCTATAGCATCTGCACAAATATCACTTATTGCCTCAGCAAACCAAAAACCTACAATGATACCATCCGGTTTTGCCGCTACTGCCTGCTCCATCTTTGCTGCAACTGCTTCAGGAGTAATCTCGTCTGCTTTAAGTCCAATATAGTTCAATTTGATTGGAAATAGCTTTTCCGCTGCTTGCATACCTTTAAGTACAGTTGCAAAAAACGGATCTACTCCTGCATCTACTCCGATTGCATAAATATCCAACATTTCTACACTTTCTTCGGCTTCTTCTGTAGGCGCTGCTTTTTTACAACCTGCTAGAGAAAACACTGCAACCATTGCTATACTTAATACCAATATTACTATCCACAATAATGACTTTTTCATTTTTATCCTCCTAAAAATTCTTTACACTCAATTTATTAATTCTATTACCTTTATCTTTCTTTACTTTTATCACTAATTCTTTCTTAAATTGTTTTTCTTTTTTTTAAAAGTTCATGTAAAATTCTACTTGAGTTTGCTTAAATAAAGTCATAATAATGCTTTGGTCTTAGCAGTTGATTTTATTAATAAGCAAACTCATTTTTTTCCTATAATAATATACCCCCTTCCTTACTGAAAAAATTATTTTTTTGTTATTAATTTTATTATTTCATGCTGTGCCTCCTTTATAGCTTCTTCTTGTGTTAATTGTTTTTTTATAGATTTAATAATTGCTTTCCCATAAATATTTTCAAAATCTCTTTCAGATATTTTTCCACTAGTTTTTACTTTTAAGAAAGAACGTTCCCTACTTAAAGAAAAACTTTCAAGAGCTTTGGGAAGCCAAGGATATAAAGTCGATAGATCAGAACTTTTAAATAAATCAATACGAGGAGTAAATCCTCCTAATATTGTATGAGGAATTGCAAATTCTTCACTTGTCGCCCATTTGATAAAATCAAAGGATATCTCTCTATTACTACTATTTATATTGATTCCGAGTGACCATCCACCAAGTACTGGAATTCCTCCAGGAATAATATCATACCCTATTTTCCCCACTACCTCAGACTTACTTCTGTCTGTAATATCAGTTGCATGCGAAACAAAAAGACACATCATTGCAGCCTTACCTTTGCAAAATTCTTTAACTTCTTCATCCCAGTCATTTTTAACAGAATTAGGTGAAGCATATTTAAAACTTTCTATATAATTTTCAAGACCTTTTATGGCTGCTCTCTCTTTCATAAAGATATTTCCATTTGTATCAATAGTTTTTCCTTCATAGGCCCACATTCTTGGTAAAAATTCACATATTATGCCTGGTAACGGAAAATGTGCACCAAGAATAGTGGTACCATAATCAATTGGTGAATCGGGATTGAAATGTTTTGTAAAAAATTTGGCAATAACATTAAATTCTTTCCAAGTTCTTGGCGGTTTAAGTTCAGTTTGATAAATCTTTTTAAATTTTCTTTTTATGACAATATCTCCAAAAAGATCTTTTCTATAAAAAAGTAACTGTGTATCAAATACATAGGGTAGAGTAAAATACTTGTTTTTATATTTCGAGTATTTTTCTAATACCATTGGGGTGAAACCTTTAATTGCTTCAGGGTGATCTTTTATGAACTTATCCAGCTCAAGAAGATACCCATCTTCGATAAACTCTGGCAACCATGGAACATCTATCTGAAAAACATCATAATTATTTTTTAAAGCTCCTGCACAAATTTTTCCGTAAAGCTCAGTTATCGGAAATGTATCTATATTAACTTTTATTCCATACAAATGCTCAAAATCTGGTAGAAGCTTAATTGTTGCCTTTGATGCAGGACTTTCAAGCATCAATACTTTTATATGATTTATTTTACTTCTAATCTTGACTGGTCCTTTTTTTAAACCAAAATCCTCCTCTGGAACAATATTATTGATTTTTAAGTGAATATTTTCATGCATAAGTGGCAATTTTAAATTATCAATTAATATTTCAGCAGCTTTTTCACCTAACTTTCTTGAACGTCTCTGAATTCTTAAAATTTGATATCCATCTTCAAAGTTCAACTTATAATTATTGGACCAAGTATATTCTGCAAGGGTTATTATTACAGGCTTCTTCACAATATAA
>CAZHOY010000139.1:0-4953 GCA_964534695.1 uncultured Actinomycetota bacterium
AGTTCCATGCATAAGTATAGAGGGTTTTGAAGAAGAAACTGATAAAAGAAGAGGTAAAGGTGTCTGGTCCAAGGTTATGAGTGCTATGGATGTGCTTAATGATAATGGGGTACTATTTGGATTTTCGGTAACTGCGACCAGGGGTAATAATGAACTGGTGGTAAGTGATGAGTTTGTTGATTTATTTGTAAGCAAGGGGGCATTTATCGGATGGTATTTTAATTATATTCCAATAGGAAGGGAACCCAATCTAGAACTTATGCCCACCCCGGAGCAGAGGGAATATAGAAGACAGAGGATTTTGGAAATAAGAAAGACAAAGAAAATAATAGTAGCGGATTTTTGGAATGATGGTCCACTGGTAAACGGATGCATGGCAGGGGGAAAGAATTACCTGCATGTAAATGTAAACGGTGATGTTGAACCATGCGTATTCGTACACTTTGCAGCCGATAATATAAAAGAAAAGAGTCTTATTGATATTCTGACATCAGATTTTTTCATGGCATTTAGAAAAAGACAGCCCTATACGGAAAATCACTTAAGGCCCTGCAGCATAATAGATAATCCTCATATTTTAAGGGATATTGTTGCTGAAACTGGCGCTTATCCCACACATGAAGGGGCGGAGACAATAATTGGATGTCTTGCAAAGCCGTTGGATAAATATGCCAGTGATTATAAGAAAATATCGGATGAAGTATGGGAACGGGAATATGTTCCCAAAGAAGATAAAGAAGTCGCAGTGTAGACAAAATAATCAATAATTAGTATAATTCGGCGTTATAAAAATTAAGTTGAAAAATTAAAATAAAAAAATAAGTAGGAATCATCTATTTCTCACCAATTGACGGTTTTTAAAATTTGTTGATTCGGTTAATTATATTTAATAGGTAGATGATTTGTCTGCCTATTTTTTTTAAATAATATTATTACCGGAGGTGTAACTTCAACAAAAAGAGAATTTACATAAACGAACAGATTAGAGTACCGGATATCAGGTTAATTGCGGAGGATGGAACTCAAATCGGAATAGTGCCTACCAGTGAAGCATTAAAAACGGCTGAAGAAAAGGGCCTGGATTTAGTTGAAATATCGCCTGGTAGTAAGCCACCTGTCTGTAAAATAATGGATTATGGGAAGTATAAATATAAATTAGAGGTGTCAGAGAAATTAAGGAAAAAGAAACAATCTCAGATTATTGTAAAAGAAATTAAACTAAGGCCAAAAATAGATACCAATGATCTTAATATCAAAAAGAAGCAAATAGAAAAATTTCTGTCAAGCGGCTATAAGGTAAAAGTAACCATTATGTTCAGAGGCAGGGAAATAGTGCATAAAGAACTTGGAATGAATATACTTGATAAACTGGTAGAAGAATTAAAAGAAAAAAGCGTATTAGAGTTGGAACCAAAATTAGACGGATATAATATTATTATTATATTGGCGCCAGCTTAAAAGCAAAATTATTCTAGTTAAATTAAATTGGAAGGATATTATAATGCCAAAGATTAAAACTCATAAGGGTGCGGCTAAAAGGTTTAAAGTCACCGGAAGCGGAAAAATTGTCAGAGAAAAAGCATATAAGGGACATATTCTTACCAAAAAGAGTGCCGAAAGAAAAAGGCGCCTGGGGAAAAGATATGAACTTGCTGCTTCTGATAAGAAAAGAGTGAGAAAGCTTTTAGGCAGATAAGGAAGGACGTGATTGGTATGACCAGGGTTAAAAGAGGTCCGGTCAAAGGAAGAAAACATAAAAAAATATTAAAAGGAGCACGGGGATATTATGGTTCCAAAAGCAGGAGCTATAGGATTGCCAAAGAACAGCTGCTTAAATCGTTGAGCTATTCATATAGAGATAGAAAGAATAGAAAAAGGAACTTCAGAAGGTTATGGATTATAAGGATTAATGCGGCAGCAAGGATGAATGGTATTTCGTATAATGAATTTATTAATGGTCTGAAGAAGTCAAGTATTAATATAAATAGAAAAATGTTATCGGAGATGGCTGTAAGCGACCCTGATGCTTTTCAGAAATTAACCAATGTTGTAAAAAACAGATAACATAAGATTATGGGTAACGAAGAAAAGATTGTAGGTGAACTAGAAAAGAAAGTAAATACGGAACTAAGCAGTTTCAATAAAGAACTGGAATCTGTTAAGAGTTTAGCCGAACTGGAGAGAATCAGGACAAAATTTACCGGTAAAAAAAGTTTTATAATAAGAACTTTAAAAAATATAGGCAGTTTACCCCACGGTATTAAACCACTGGTTGGGAAAAGTTTAAATGTTGCCAGGAAAGAAATAGAATCAGGCATTCTGGAAAAAGAGAAAATCTTTAAGAACATAGAATATAATAATAAGCTAAAAAAGGAAACTGTAGACCTATCATTGCCGGAAAGAATAATCAGGCCGGGTAGAAAAAATATAATTTCACAGGTAATTGAAGAAATAGAGCAGGTTTTTATAGGAATGGGATTTGAAATAGCGGAAGGTCCAGAAGTAGAAACAGATTATTATAATTTTGAGGCATTAAATACTCCCAAGGATCATCCTGCAAGGTCACTGCATGATACCTTTTTTATTTCCGAAGATATTCTTCTAAGAACTCATACTTCACCGGTTCAGATAAGATATATGGAAAATCACAAGCCCCCCTTACTAATAATAGTCCCCGGGAAAGCTTATAGAAGAGATTATGATGTTTCTCATACTCCTATGTTTACCCAGATAGAGGGATTGGTAGTAGATAAGGATATAAATTTTGGTAATCTTAAATGGACACTTGAAACTTTTGCTTATGAAATTTTTGGGAAGGACAGGAAGGTAAGGTTTAGACCCCATTACTTTCCTTTTACAGAACCCAGTGTTGAAGTAGATGTTTCCTGCAATATGTGTGATGGCAAGGGATGCAGGGTGTGCTCGGGTTCCGGATGGCTTGAAATTTTAGGGGCCGGAATAGTAGATCCAAGTTTATATTCCTTTGTAGGATATAACCCGGAAGAAGTTAGTGGTTTTGCATTCGGGATGGGCATAGAGAGAATTTGCATGCTAAAATACGGCATTGATGATTTGAGGCTATTCTTCGAGAACGACCTAAGGTTTCTAAAACAGTTTTAAATTCCAATATCAGTTATAGTACATATGAATGGCAATTGAATGATTTTTAACAAGCTTCTACGGAATTAAAAGTTTAACAGGGAGGAAAACACTAAAGTTGAAAGTAACATTGAACTGGCTAAATGAATTTTTAAATTCTAAAAGCCTTGAACCTGAAAGTATAGCCGAGGTTCTTACTATGAGCGGAACCGAGGTTAAGAAAGTTCAATATGCAGGCGATAAATATAAAGGTATAGTTGTGGGCAGGATCGCCGGTATTTCAACTCATCCTGATGCGGATAAGCTTTCATTATGCGAAGTGGATATTGGCTCAAAAAAGCTGAAAATAGTCTGCGGTGCCAATAATTTTAGGAAGGAAGACAGGGTTGCAGTAGCAACGGAAGGCTCAAAGGTCAAAGATATAACCATCAAAAAAAGCAGAATCAGGAGCCAGGTATCTGAAGGAATGATGTGTTCTGAAGCAGAATTGGGCCTTTCTTCTGAATCGGAAGGCATAATGATTCTGGATAAAAACAGCAGAATAGGTGAGGAATTTTCAAAATCAGTGGGTCTGAATGATATCGTTTTAGAATTAGAAATTACGCCCAATCGTCCTGATTGTTTAAGCGTGATAGGAATTGCCAGGGAGATAAGTGCCTTAACCGGTGTAGATCTTGTAATTCCGGATTATGATTTTAAAAAGAAGCTGAATGTGGGTTCTGATTTTAAAATTGAAATAGAGGATTACAATCTTTGTCCCAGATATTCAGCAAGGATATTTAAAAATATTCCCGGAGTTAAATCACCCTGGTGGCTGAAAAACAGACTTATACTGTGCGATGTAAGACCTATTGATCTGATTGTTGATCTTACAAATTACGTTATGCTGGAAACAGGCCAGCCTTTACATGCCTTTGACAAAGATCTTCTGCATTCGGATAAGATTATAGTGAGAAATGCCAGGAAGGGAGAGAAAATAAGAACTATTGATGATTCCATAAGAACACTGGATGAAGACACACTGTTAATAGCTGATGATAAAAAAGCCGTAGCTATTGCAGGCATAATGGGTGGCAAAGACACAGAAATAAATCAGGATACAAAAAATGTCCTGCTGGAATCGGCTAATTTTAGTGGGCCCTCTATAATGAAAACTTCCAAAAAAATCAGCCTAAGATCTGAAGCATCAAACAGATTTGAGAAAAAAATCGATCCACTACTTACGGTGATAGCAATAAGAAGGTTTGGTGATCTGCTGGAAAGAATAACTAATTTTGAGGCAGAGGGAGAAATATATGATAATTTTAAAAAAATGATAAGGGAAAGAAGAATTAGTTTAAGAGTAGATAAGGTAAAAAAGATTCTGGGAAAGGATATCAATGCAGTTTTGATTTCCGATATTCTTACTAAATTAAAAATTGAAAATAAATTAAAAGATAATACTATAGAGGCAAAAGTTCCTTCTTTCAGATATGAAGATCTTGAGAGGGAAATTGACCTTATAGAAGAGGTGGCTAGAATTTACGGGTATCACAGAATAGACTCAATTCCAACTGCAGCGACCGACAGGCTGGGGAAATACAACAGGTATCAGAAAGCAGTTAAAAATATAAAACAATCTCTCTGTGACATAGGACTGGTTGAAGTTATAAACTATTCTTTTACCGGAGATGAAGCACTTAAGAAATGCAGGGTAAATCTGGAAAAGAAATATAGCCAAAATGTAGAGATGATTAATCCCATAACCGAGGATTTCAGGATACTCAGGCCCATGCTTATGCCGGCGCTTATAAAAAATATTAAAGATAATATCAGCCGCAGCATAAAAGATATGTGAATATTTGAAATATCCAA
>CAZHOY010000140.1:0-4911 GCA_964534695.1 uncultured Actinomycetota bacterium
GTTTGCAATTTTTGAAAGAACCGTTCCTACCTGGGGGGATAGAATGAATATGGCCACAGAAATAATAAGAAACACCACAACCATTATATTTATAACCGAATTAACAAAAATTTTTAAATCATTCTTCTTATTGTCCTTCAAATATGTCGAATAAATGGGTATAAATGCCGCGATTATCAGACTTTCGGCAAAAAGTACCCTGAAAAGATTGGGGATAAAATAAGCCCAGGTAAAAGCATCTGTATCATAGGTGATGCCAAAATAACCTGCCATTATCTGGTCTCTTACCAGCCCGGAAATTTTTGACAGCAGAATGGCCACAACCACAAGGAATGTGGCGCCAATAATTCTTTTTCTCGACAGTAAATAATCCTCATCCATGACTATATTATATTACAGATGCAGTTAAAAAACGTATTATACCATTTAAATTAATGCAGTAATAAATATTTTTATTTATTTAAAAAAATGCTAAAATGTATCCTCGTTTGAAATTGATAGTCACGTGAGAGGATAAAAATAGATGCCAAATATAAAGTCGCAGGAAAAAAGAAACAGACAGAATGCCAGAAGAAATATTAGCAATAAATTTCTTAAAGCCAGAATAAAAACCGATCAAAAAAAGCTTGCTGAAGCTGTGGGTGAAAAAAATATAAAGGAAGCTGAAAAAAACCTGGACATATTCTTTAAACACCTGGATAAGGCGGTAAAGAAAGGAGCAGTTCACAGTAATTTTTCAGCCAATAAAAAGTCAAAAGCGGCAAAGCTTGTAAATTCAATCAGGAAATCCAAATAATCACATTTTCTTTAATTCAGGCAGGTTACAAACCAATATCACCAATTAAACCAAACAGGTTTTAATTAAATTAAGCCTGTTTTGCTTCTTTTAATACTTATACCCAGGATCTGCAGGTTATATTCCACAGCTAGAGAGGTTATATGCTGCTGTTTATATTTTGGCATCAACAATTTCCGAAATCAGCCTGGTAACCAAGTGCCTATTTTCTGTGGCACTGGTTCTAATCTTGATATCGTATCTATTTAATATTTCAAATACCTTGACTATCTCTGACTGTTCATAGTTGCTGCTCAACTTAATATACTTGTTTACCAGCTTACTGATATAATAAGAAGGGATTTTCATGTTATCTTCAATATAGCTGGTTACCGATGATTTACTGTTCCCCGATTTAATATACAAAAAACATTTAAACATTCTATGGATCAGGGTTATCAATCCAATCAGATTTTGCCTTTCTTCCAGTATAGACCTTAATGCTTTCAGGCTGCCCTTTTTATCTCTCCTGCCCAGATAATCCACTAAATCAAAAATCTTAAGTGAGTAATTGCGGCTTACCAGAAACCTTATTTCATCTTCATCAATCACTTTTTTTGTTTCCGAACTTACATAATCATAAAGTTTCTCATACTCTTTTTTTAGTAGATTTAAATTTAAATTTACATTTTCCACTAAAAGAGAAGCAGCCCTTTCAGTGAATACTATCCCATCGGATTTAGATCTCTCTTCCAGCCAGTTTTTAAGGTTACCGCCAGCTGGCACCTTCAACTGCCTGGCCGTACCCTTTTTTCTGACTAAGTCCACCAGCTCGGGATTAAATTTCTGCTTCGATGCAGTAATGATAAAAATTATATTTGCGCTGCGGTTATGGCTTGCAGAAATTAAATCTATTATTTTTTTCTGCAGTCTTGTAGAAACCTTATCTGCATATTTTACTACTACTACTTTCTTTGAAGAGAACAAAGAAGGGGTGCTGACATAATTGTTGAATTCTTCTTCATCAATATCCCCCGAACCGTCAAAAATCTTAAAATCCGTATCGAAATTAATCTTTCCCTTAAGAAACTCCCTGATGCCTTCAACCTTATCATCCAGTATCGGATCGCTGGTGCTTATATATAAATAGCAGGATTTGAGGCTTTGTAATTTTAATGGTTCTTTTTTTAATTCATTGCCCTTCATATTCATATAACCTGACCGATCTGCAGAAATAACCCACGCTAGTCCCCGGCTTTTTTACCGGTACTTAATCTCCTGATAATTACAGGAACTGCATATAATACGATTAAAAATATTATATAGTAAATTACCATATTTTTTACATTGAAACTATTAAAATTTATAATAAAAAAATCATATCTACCTAAAATTTTAACCACTTTTAATATATATTCAAAAAAAATATTTCCGGTCTTCATCATAAGACCTCCTACAGGGGGCCATATCAGGCTGATAAAAGAAGATGTCATTAAGATGAAAAGAAGAACATAAAATACCGGTATTATAAGAATATTGGCCACTGGTGAAATTAAAGAAATTTCCCCAAAATAGTAAGCCAGAACAGGAAGCAGAGCAGCCTGAATAGAAAAAGTCATCAGGGCAATTCTAATAAAAAACCATCCCCTGCTCCGCTTTGAGAATGGGAAAAACCTATAAGGTATCTCCATCACAGCAGGATATACCAGAATCAGAGCTGCCATTGAACCGTAAGACATCCAGAATCCCAGGTTATAAAGAAAATGGGGATTAAAAAGCATCATTATAATGTAAGAAAGGCACAGCAGAATTTTGCAGCTGTATTCTCTATTCCAATTTCTGGCAAGAAACATTAAAACGGTCATAATTGAAGCCCGGAGCATACTTGCTCTTTCCCCCACTAAAAAATTGTAAATGATTAAAAATATAACCAAAGCCCAGAATAAGGCATAAGATGAGTTCACCCTTCTGAACCATAAATAAATAAGAGATATAAAAAATGAAACATGCAGTCCCGAAATGGCAAACAAATGATAAACCCCGCATCTTTTAAAATTTTCTGTTATGTACCCGGAGATATTATTTCTGTTGCCCAGTATCACTGCCTCGGCTATGCAGGCATTCTTAAGGCTTAAATTACCGTAAAAAGTTTTTTTCAGGCAATTATAAAGCCTTTTCCTAAAAGCATATATTTTATAACCTAAATTTCTGTATTCAATTTTTACAGCATTTACACTGTCGGCTGTAAATACAGCTGCACCATACGCATTTAATTTAAGATTTTTAAAATCCTGCTCCTTTAAACTTCCTCTCAACTTTAGATAATCATCCCTTTCCGGAAATTCTGCTCCGGGATTCTTCATTTTAATGTTTAAAGGCTCTTTTATTCTAAAAAACCGGGTTAAATTGCCGCTGCCGGTACAGATATATATTTTTTGCACCTCCAGTAAAAAAAGCAAATTATCGAATCTGCGGTAGGGATGGTTAAGGACCCTCCCTTCCACAACCATACCATCCAGGATTAAACCCCCATTATTTAAGATGGACAGAAAAACGCTTTTGCTCTGCCGGTATTGATATGTGCCGGCAATCAGATTGCCGGCAGCTAGAAGAATTAAAAAAGGGATTATAATCAGAGCAGCCAGTTTTGCCATATTTATTTTAAAATCAGCCAGAGAAGATGCTCCCCCCGGCAGAAATATGCAGGCCGGTGGTTTTCTAAATGTTTTGCCGCTGCCGTAAATATCCGGGTAATGCCTGCTCCTATACCTGTTATTTAAAATCCTGCTGGCTACTATAAACTCTGCTGCCATCAATAAGGAAATAACCGTAATTCCAGTTATGACAGTATATGATTTATAAAAATAATATTTGTTGCCTGTATAGATGCCGGTGGTCAGCCCCGCTGCCCAGAAAAAATAACATTCGCTGAATAAAAGCGGCAGTGTTTTTTGTTTTATCTTATTCAAATAGATATGTACTGCTTTATTTTTTCATATTTTTTCTGGCCAATACCTGTAACATTTTTTAGCTCTTCTCTTGCTTTAAATAAGCCTTTTTTATTCCTGTACTCAATAATATTGCCTGCAGTTACAGGACCGATTCCGGGTAGTGACTCTAACTCCTTTAAACCTGCAGTATTGATATTTACGATTCTCATTTCTAAGTAGCTGGAGTTATATGAGTAATCACTTCCGGATAAATAAAAACCGCTGCTATTGATTTCTTCCCGGGATGGAATGTAGATTCTCTGTCCGTCAAACACAATTTCTGCAAGATTGACTATATCCAGACAGGCATCCTCATTCTGACCGCCCGCAAGTTTTAAAAGGTCTATTACCCTGGCACCATTTTCAATATCATAAACGCCCGGATTTTTGACTTCACCGCAAATATAGATCCTTATAGTGCCCCCGGCTGGCAGCTGGTCGTCAGAATCCCCGGTATTTACCATATTCTTATCAGATTTAAAAATTCCTTCCTCACCGGAGCTTATTTTAATTTCACCGGTATTCCCATCAACACTTTCCAATTCCGTACTATCTGAATAATTTTCCGGATAATAACTTTTAAGTATATTTTCCTTCCTCTTTATTTCCAGCCGCTGATTTATAAAAACAACGGTAAAAAAAACCACCATTAAAAGAAGTAGTCCTGACACTGCTATATAAAAATGCTTTTCTCTTCTGTATTTGATTTTATCAATTAAGAACCTTATCCTGCTTAATTTTTCCTTGATGTTTAATGAATCCATATAGTACTATTTGATTATTCATGCTATTGTATATTTACATTATAGCATAAAAATATTAAATAAACATGGTTTTAGGATAAGTAAAAACGACATAGTGGATATAATGAAAAATCCTGATACAATAATTAACAATTACGAAAATAGAAAAATGGTACAGAAGATCATAAATGATAGATATTTTATTAGAATTATTTTTACAGAAAAACGGAACTCTAAAAAAATGATAATAATTTATCCGGTAAAAAGGAGCAGGCATGCAGGTTAGATATATTAAAAACGAAGATATTTTAGTTATAGAACTTTCAAATGAAAAAATAGATTGCGCTGAGGAGATAGGCTCTATTATTATACATTTTTCACACTATAAAAATCCTGTTCTCAT
>CAZHOY010000141.1:0-4903 GCA_964534695.1 uncultured Actinomycetota bacterium
CAGGCACGCATCACTGGCACTGGGAGCAACAAAATGGGAAACAACGGTGAGGACCATAATTCCTGCCGCATCTTCGGGTATTATTGCCGCAGTGATGCTGGGGCTGGGAAGAATAGTAGGAGAGACCATGGCCGTTCTGATGATTACGGGAAACTCTCCTAGGATTGTATTCTCCTGGCTGCAGCCGGTTAGAACCATTACGGCTACCATAGCAGCGGAAATGGGGGAAACCGTACAGGGAGGGCTGCATTACTCGGCATTATTTGCCATAGGCCTGATTCTGTTTGCTATAACTTTTATAATTAATCTGATAGCGGACAGGTATGTCGGAAGGATAAGAAGCATTTAATTTAAAAAAAGATGAAAAACAGGTATTTAAAACAGAAAGTCTGGTACTTCGTATTACTTTTTGTAAGTATTATAGTAATTAGTTTTGTCTTCGGCATAATAATTTACCTTTTTATAAAAGGGGGGCCTGCCTTAAGCTGGGAGTTCATATCCCAGAAGCCAAAGGCGGGAATGAGGGAAGGGGGAATACTGCCGGCTATCCTGGGGACTCTTTACCTCGTAGTGGGTACGGTCATAGTTGCACTTCCCATCGGAGTATTTTCAGCTATTTACCTTAATGAGTATGCCAGGAAAAATAAGCTCACCAGAATAATAAGGCTTTCCATTATAAATATGTCCGGGGTTCCTTCGGTAGTATTTGGATTATTCGGACTCGGTTTTTTTGTTATGTTTTTAAAATTCGGCAAATCCATACTTGCTGGTTCTCTTACCCTGGGTTTTCTGATCCTGCCCGTGATTATAACTGCATCTGAAGAAGCATTAAAAAGTGTCCCCAATACATACAGGAGCGCTTCCCTTGCGCTTGGAGCCACTAAATGGCAGACCGTAGCGAGGATAATATTGCCCCAGGCGCTGCCGGGCATAATCACAGGATCGGTCATCGGTATCGGCAGGGCAGCAGGCGAGACCGCACCCATAATCTTTACCGTAGTTGCATTTTCCCAGCCAAATCTGCCTAATTCATTATTCAGCCAGGTAATGGCTCTTCCATACCATCTATATGTACTGGCAACCCAGCTTCCCAATGCTCCCGAAGATAAGCAGTGGGGCACAGCTCTGGTACTTCTGATACTGGTGCTGTTCTTTACGGTAATCGGAGCGGCTATAAGAGCAAGGGTAAGGATGGGAAAAAGAACCTGATCTATTTACCTGTAGTTAGATCCAGACTGATTATCAGCTCTTCTCTTTTTGTAGATTAATTCGTTTATGAAATTTATAATCAGCACCGGCACTATCGAACTTGCTATGATGAGCAGCCAGTGGTATAAGCCGAGGTCTGCGGTTTTAAATATGCCCTGAAGCCAGGGAATATAAATTATTACGACCTGCAGCAGGATAGACACAATTACAGCAAGATTGAGATATTTATTTTCAAATATATTTTTTCTGAATATGCCCTTATCTTCAAACCTGAAGTTAAAGGTGTGGAGGAGCTGGGTTAATACCAGAGTGGTGAAAACGGAAGTCTGAAAAATCTCCCGGTCGTGGAAAAAATCATTGGTATGGAAAAGCATCGGTCCGGCAAAATATATGAACAGTACCCCTAAGGTTAAGACCATACCCTGCCATACAACCGTACTCAGCCCTCTTCTGCTTAGAATCTGTTCCTTTTTCTTGGTGGCCTTTCTGTCCATTATGTTCTTTTCGGGGGGATCTATCCCCAGTGCCATAGCCGGCAGGCCGTCTGTTATAAGGTTCATCCACAATATCTGCACCGGCAGCAGGGGTATGTATAGAAATCCTCTCTGGCCGGTAATAAGATAAAATATATAATCTCCTATGACTATGGCAATAAACATGAGGAGAACTTCCGAAATATTGCATGACAGTAAAAATAATATGAATTTCTTAAGGTTGTCGTATATTGATCTTCCTTGCCTTACTGCCTTTACTATGGTTGCGAAGTTGTCATCGGTTAAAATCATATCACTTGATTCCTTGCTTACATCGGTTCCCACAATGCCCATGGCAATACCTATATCAGCTTTTTTAAGGGATGGGGCATCATTTATTCCATCGCCGGTCATGGCCACTATGTGATGTTTTTTCTTTAAAGCCTCTACTATATCAACCTTATTGGCAGGAGAGACTCTGGCAAATATTCTTATGTTCTCTATCTGGTCATCAAGTTCCTGCCTGGTCATCATATCAAATTCGGTACTGTCAATTACTTTGTCCCGGGGACCGAGTATCCCCAGTTCTTCTCCTATTGCTCTGGCAGTTATTTTATGGTCCCCGGTTACCATAATAATCTTAATATTGGCCTTCTTGCATTTTTCGATGGCCTGATATACTTCGGGCCGGGGAGGATCAATCATTCCCACTATACCCAGATATACCAGATCTTTCTCCGATTCTTTAACTTTCTGCTCATGGGGAAGCTCTTCCATATATTTGAATGCAAAGGCCAGGTTTCTCATTGCCTTTTCCGCAAGCAGAAAATTACTTTTGCTGATTTCTTTCCTGTCGGCATCGGTTAAGTTTTCTACCCTGCCGTTCTTAATTATTTTACTGCATTTATCCGCAATTACCTCGGGAGCTCCTTTTGAGAATAGGATATATTCTTTATGGTTATTTCCGGTGCCGGCAGGCATTTTATTGATGGTGGTCATCATTTTACGATCGGAATCAAAAGGTTCTTCCAGCACTCTGGGGTAAGTTTTTTCTAATTTGCTTTTATCTATGGAATAAAAATTACCCAGCTCGACAAGCGCCACTTCAGTGGGATCCCCCGTGATCTGGTGTGTTTTTTTATCTATATAGTAAGCATCGTTGCACAGGACAGCATTTTCAACCAGGAGTTTTAATGCGCTGCTGTCGTCCAGTTCTTTTAAGAAGGGTGTTTTATTAATGTGGCTGCTGCCTGTCTTATTATGTATTTCTATAAACTTATTATAGTTTTCATCTTCTTTTAATCCGGAATAAATTTTACGGACCATCATTTTGTTTTTAGTAAGGGTTCCTGTTTTATCGGTACAGATCACCGATACGCTGCCCAGAGTCTCAACAGAGCTTAATTTACGGACTATGGCATTATTCCTGGCCATTTTCTGTACGCCAAGCGCCAGGGATACCGTAACTATAGCCGGCAGTCCTTCGGGTATGGCAGCCACTGCCAGGGCAACTGCCACCAGGAGCATCTGGGCCACCGAGTTGCCTTTAAATATTCCTGACAGGAAGACAATCGCGCTTACCGCCAGACATATGATACCGATCTTCTTGCCCACGGTTTTTAATTCTATTTGAAGAGGGGTTAGTTCCTCTTCTTCCTGAACCATACTGGCAATTTTTCCGATTTCAGTATCATTGCCTGTGCCTGTCACTACCGCACTGCATCTCCCCTTTACAATAGTGGTACCGCTGAACAGGATGTTTTTCCTGTCTCCCAGAGGAATGTTGGTTTTGCTTAAAGCACCGGTAATTTTATTGACCGGCAGGGATTCGCCGGTAATGATTGATTCATTTGCCTGAAGATTTACATGATCTATGATCAGGCAGTCTGCGGGTACAAGGTCACCTGCGGTTAATTTGATAATATCACCCGGCACCAGTCTTTTAGAAAATATGCTGCTTTCCCTGCCGTCTCTTATTACCAGGGCACTGGGGGAAGCAAGCTCCTTTAAAGCCTGCAGGGCTTTTTCGGCACGGAATTCCTGGACGAAGCCCAGAACTGAATTTATTACCAGTATAATGAGTATGACAATGGCGTCGGTGATCTCCTTTATAATTATCCCGGAAATGAAAGCGGCAGCAATAAGTATCCATATCATAAAATCATTGAACTGTGAAATAAAGATTTTAAAAGGTGTCCGCCCTTTTTTTTCTTCTAACTGGTTATATCCGTATTGTTCAATCCGCTCCCCGGCTTCTTTTTCACTTATGCCCGTTTTGGGATTGGTTTTTAAGGTTTCCAGTACCTGCTCAATGGACCTGGTGTGCCACAGAACCATACTGGAAGAAGAAGGCTCTTTTACGGATTTGATTGTTTTACTTTTAATCTCTATTCTCCTCTTTTATATATTGTCCGTTAATAAAACCGGCTGAATTTTTGGGTTGTTAAATATTAAATCATATAAGCTGTGGTGAGTAAATTGTAAATGATGGCAAATTATTCTTTGCTCCATATGTCGTGAAACATTTCCCACTCTGAGATATGGTTTCTGATGTATTTCTCCATGATCTTCAGAATCTTTCCCATATTTTTATTAATCAGTGTCTCCTTGCTGCCCTCTCTTATAAGGTCAATGGGCTTTTCGATAATCTGGGAATGGTTGTATTTATCTTTTCTCCAGACAAAGCTGGGTATCAGTGATGCCCCTGACTTTAATGCTATCTGGAGAGCTCCGGTGGGAAGATAGGCTGTTTTCCCGAAGAAATTAAAGGGCCTGGCTGCCTGGCCCGTGGGATCCCAGTCAGAAGGTATGGCTACAATTTCGTTATTTTTAAGTATTCTGAAAATGTGTATTATTTTGTTGGCATACAGGGTCTTGACCCCTTTTGATAATCTTTTTGACTCGAAGAATTTTGATATAAGCCTGTTTTTTCTTACCAGGCTGACACCCCATATTTTATATCCTTCCAATGCCAGTCTGCTGGCGCCCCATTCAAAGTTGCCGATATGCACCGTTACGATGACCACTCCCTTCCCCTTATGTAATCCGCTGTCAAGATTCTCAAAACCATTTACTTCTATTCTTTGTTTTAGTTTTTCCCCGGAGATAATCGGATGCTTCAGGAAATCAACAATATTTTTTGCCCAGTTTATAAAAACCTTCTTGGCTATACTGTTAGTTTTCTTATCATTTATGTTAAGGCCCAGCACATTTGATATATT
>CAZHOY010000142.1:0-3193 GCA_964534695.1 uncultured Actinomycetota bacterium
CTGGGGATGTGAAGAAGGAATTGAAGAAGAGGAAGAAGAGGAAGAAGAGGAAGAGACTGCTTTTGCAGTCACAAGTGTTACAGCAAGTGTTAGCCCACCTTCTTATACAGGTGTCTGCCCTAAAGAATTTACCTGGTCTGCTATTATTACAGTAAATGCTCCAGGCACCGTAACTTACCAGTGGGAGGTAGAAGGCGGATCTCCTGATCCTCCTAAAAACCTGACGTTTTCCAGTGCTGGTTCTAAAACAATTACTAAAAGTTGTCATTTATCTTGTGGATGGCCAAATACAACGCTCTGGCGTCAAGTGCGTATTATTTCACCCAATGAAATGGTATCAAACCAGGCTACAGAAACTTTTACCTGCTATCCAGATATTGATGTAAGGCCACACACAGTCAACTTTGGAGAGATTGCATGCCATAGCTCAGCTAGCTATGGGGTAGTAATTGAAAATGTTAGTCCTGGTAAATTAGATATTAACATGGTAAATATTACTGCGGGGAGTTCCTTTTTTAGCATTGAAGATGATCCTTGCACGGGAGACACTTTATTCAGAGGACAGCAATGTACCATTAGCATAAAGTTTGGTCCCCTAAGTGTGTGCAGTCCCTCTGGTACAATTTACAGTGGTAATTTAAGGATTAGAACAAATGACCCTGACGAAGAATATGTGGATGTAATTCTAATTACAACACAAAAATAAAAGAGAGTTAAAATCAAGTTAATAAAAAGGCTTGATTTAAATAAAACTTCTTTTACTAATGAAGGCCAGATTATTCATTTTCATTGTAATTCATATGAGATAACAATATATGATAAAATTAGGGACTTAGAACAAGTTAAAATTAGTGAGAAGAGATCCACAGAATCAGACAATTTGGTACAGTTGATTTTTTTTAATTATATGGAAATACAAGACTTACAGCTTAGTGGTAAAAAGCTAGAATATAAGCTGAAAAAGCTCTTTGCTATACTGATAAATTTGGATTATTTGTTCAAACTGACTGGCCATAGCGTACGAAGTTAGAACCAGAAGAATAGAGCCAACAGAGGATATTTTTATACATGAATTGAGTTTATAAGAAAAAGACTGTAAATCCTATCCTTGCTTTTAGGCAAAGCAAAGCTAGGAAATGTTTGATAGTTGTGACATAACTCGGCTTACAGGCTAACTTCATTAGATAAAATAGATTTTATAAAATAGAGCTTCCTAAATTTATATGTGCTGTTATTCTAAATTATCTTCAATACAGGAATGGGGTAGTTTACTAAAGTCCAGTTTCCGGTACATATCACTGATGGAGGAGGTGATACTCCTTATTTTATTACAGATACTGTGGGGTATTACCAGTTCCGCACTGGATATTTCTTCAACGAATACATCTTTGTAAAGATACTCGGGCAGTCCGTCTCCAAAAAATATTTCTGCTTCCCAGGCTTTCTTTATCACTTTTTTAATCTCAAAATGGCTATCGGATATTTCCAGTTTATTGCCGTTAGTTATATAAGACCGGAAGCCGTGATTGGAGGTGAGTTTTTTTGAAAGGCTGGCAAACATACAGATGAATCTGCCGCAAAATGCCGCTGCCCTGATTGATAACCTGTAACCTTTCAGCTGGCTTTTAATATAAGGCTGTATGATATAAAAATTATCGGGCAGAGACAGATTATATGGTTTTCTGCCGTTCTTTAATATTTTAAATCCTCTTCCTCCTCTGCCCATGCGTCTTTTTATTACCAGGTCATTACTTTTGGGGAAAATATTACGGAAATTATTGAAATCTTTAGAATTATATACCATAGTTAATGCCATTTTGTATTTTGAAGATAAGAGGTTATACTGGATCCATTTGTCTTCCAGCTTGAGTTCACTGGCGGGACTGGATGGAACAGCACCCTTGCCGTCCATCCATATTTTTAAATTGCGGAGATCATTAAAATAGGGCAGGCTCCTGATATAGTAGGTAAAGCTTTTTTTGAAATTTCTTCTGGAAAGTGCTTCTATTTTTTTAAATATTCCGGAGGGTTTGCCAAACTTTTCCCTGTATACCAGATCATATTCGAAAGCTCCTGCGGGCAGGCCGGTATTTACTTCGCTTAAGTATAAGTTCAGGTCCTTGTCTATTAAAAAATCTGCTCCAATATACATTTTAAAAGTTATTTAACTACTGGATATCCATGATTTACCCAGTCTGCAAAGCTGGGATTATAATTATAAACCGGGCTATATCCCATACTGTCCAGTTTATCTGAAACCAGGCCGCTGGCAGAGCAGTTAATATCATTGCTGTAGACAACAACCGGCACATCTGGCTTTAGAATTTTACCTGCATCTGCGTTTACTCTGGACAGGAGTAATGAAATTGCACCTTTTATATGGCCTCCATGATAATCTTTAGGATCTCTGGCATCTATAAGTGTAACTTTTTTATTTGAATCAATCCACTTTTTCAATGCAGAGGCATTAATACTTTTTACCATGAAATTCATCTTAATATTAATTATATTATTATATTTTAGTTATATTTATAAAAATTTCTATCTTTTAATTTTTATAATAATTAAAAATGAATTCAATTCAGTTTTAAAAGTCTAGGCCGCGATCAAATTTTGCATGGTTTACGAAATTATCCTAATTTACATTCATATTATATAATCTTTGTTTTATACTATAGCTCAATGGTATGATAAAATTTGATTTTTAGGATTTTAGTGAATGCTTAAAATAAAAAATGAAAGGGTTAATGATAATCTGCACTATCATTCAAATGCAATCCTTCCGGATATTAATAATCCTTTGATTACACTGAAACGGCTTAAAGAACTATTATTTTCACCAGCTGAAGATTGGGAAAAAACTGGAAATGCAGATAATGTTGTATTTCCTACTGGTGCAGTAATTGACAAGAGTAGACTTTATACCTACTATGGTGCAGCAGATAAGCTGATAGCTTTAAAATCAGTAATATTAAAGGAATTGCTGGAAGAATTAAAAAAGAGTTGATAATTTATGATCAAAAAAAAACCAATAGTTTTAATTTCAAGTTATTATCCCAGGTTATGTGGTATTGCTACATTTTGTGAAGAAGCCAGAGAATTCATTAAGAAAGAGTATCCGGAAAGGGAAGTTCTGGTAATAAGCCACTTAGATGGATCGGGTGAAGGGGTTTACCCCATAATAGATATCTCC
>CAZHOY010000142.1:3203-4902 GCA_964534695.1 uncultured Actinomycetota bacterium
GAAGCCGGTAGAAAAAAAAATTAAGAAGTTATCACCTTACGTAGTTCATATACAGCATGAATACGGCTTATATGAACATGTAGATAATAGAGGCATTGGAGATAGAAATAAGGGGTTTATAGAATTTCTAGGTTCTATTAATGAATTTCCTATTGTAGTGGAGCCTCATACAGTTCATGGTAGATTAAAGGAATTTGAAGAAAATTTTATTTATCAGCTGTGTGAAGATGCCGATGTGGTTTTATTCAAAAGTGATTATCAGAAATGGAGGCTGAACTGGACTTTCACCCAAAGAGGATGGAAGATGCCTGAAAATATTATGATTGTTCCCCATGGAGCAAGAATGGATAGAAACTGGAGTAAAGAGGATATACCAGAGCTAAAAAAAGAGCTTGGATTGGATAAGATTAAATACTTGAGCAATAATCTAGTTGGGTTGGTGGGCTGGATACAATCCAATAAAAGGTGGGATATATTAACCTCTATGTGGGAAGAAATACTTAAAGAGATAAAAAAAAGAACAGGCCAGCCCTGGGATCTCTTGGCTGCAGGTACTATAAGGGACAGAGCCCATACTGAAGATTATAATAATTATAAAAAAAGTCTGGAAATTTTAGAAAAAAAAGGAATTGCACATTACTATGAATTTATTCCGAGAGGGGAGATTTATTATAAAGTTATGGCAGTTTGTAATTTTATTGTGCTGCCCACCGTGGATGAAACTCAATCCGGAACGCTTGCCAGGATTATTGCCTTAAATAAACCTTATATAACTACCGCTCCCCTGGAAGCACTAACGGCACAAACTCTTGAAAGTGAGGGAGGATTGCTATTTACAAATAAACAGATGCTAAAAGAAAAGGTTATAAGATTAGCCTGTGATAAAGATTTAAGAGAGAGACTCTCAGAAAATCTTGAAAAATATCTGAAAGAAGTTGTATCCTGGAAAATTATTGCTAAAAAATATAAGAATGCATATAAATTTGCGAGACTTAAAAAAATAGCGGGAAAAGAAATAAATTTTCCCCCTGATTTTTAACTATATTTTTAGTTCTATTTAATTTTTAAATTAATAAGGCTTTAATAAAAATTTTATAGAGCTTATTATCAGTTTATTAATCTGAAATATAATATGCCTTTTAAAGTTATCATAGAAGGTATGTCTTTTCTGAAGAACCTCAAGGGGGTTTTATATTGGAAAAGTTAAAAAAAGTTTTAAGAGAGAAATTTAAGGGTATTAATGTTATATATATATCATCATATGTTCCCAGAAAATGCGGAATTGCTACTTACACCAAAGATTTAACCAGAGCCATTGACCTTGTAAATCCACACTGCGAATCAAAGATTATAGCATTAATTAGACCGGAAGATAAAATTAACTATCCTCCGGAAGTTAAATTTAAGATTAAACAGCATGAGACTGATTCCTATATTAAAGCTGCCAATTATATTAATAAATCCAAGGCGGATATAGTTGTTCTGGAACATGAATTTGGACTGTATGGCGGTGAATTCGGAGAATATATTATTAAGTTAATAGAACAGATAAAAAAACCTCTGATAATAACTGCTCATACAATTCCCGATAATCCGGATGGGGGATATGGCCTGGCTTTAAGAGATGTAATCAAATTTGCTGATAAAGTAATAGCTATGATGCCGGAAAGTATACAGAAACTTATAAAAAAATATAATT